>DATGRI010000062.1 GCA_035303785.1 Sphingobacteriaceae bacterium | reverse complement strand
ATATCGGGGCCATGGGGGCCGAGCCCCTGTGGGCGGTGGTGGGCCTGGCGGTGCCGCCCCACTGGTCCCAGGAAGCCTTGACGGACCTGTATGAAGGCCTGGCGGAAGCGGCCCGCCGCTGGAAAGTGGACATCGTGGGCGGGGATACCACCCGCTCCCCCCGGGGCCTCACCCTCAACGTCACCTTGATGGGCCGCCTGTTGGGCGAGCCGGTGCTGCGGCGGGGGGCCCGGCCGGGCGACCTGGTGGCCGTCACCGGAACCTTGGGTGCTGCGGCGGCGGGCCTGGCCTGGAGCAAGGCCTTGGCCCGGGAGGGGAAGGACCCCGCCGGGGAGCAGCCGGAATGGGCCCGCCAGGCCCTGGCCGCCTGGCTGGCGCCGGTGCCCCCGGCCGAGGCGGGCGCCGCCTTGGGAGCCGCAGGGCTGCCCACGGCCATGATCGACATCAGCGACGGCCTGGCCGCCGACCTGCACCATATTCTCCAGGCGGGCGGGGTGGGCGCCGTAATCCATGAGGAGAAAATTCCCGTGGCGCCGGCGGCTGAAGCCGTGGCCCGGCGTCTGGGCGTGGATCCCCTGCCGTGGGCCTTGGGCGGCGGCGAGGACTACCAGCTTCTCTTCACCGTGCCGCCCCACAGGCAGCAGGAATTGGCCCCTGTGCTGTCGCCCTTAGGGGTCCAATGGACCGTCATCGGTGAGATCACGGCAGAAGCAGGGGCGCAGCTGGTGCGTCCCGACGGGACGACCCTTCCCTTGCACCGGCAGGGCTGGGATCATTTCGCCGGCTGATCAGGATGCCCGCAGGAAAGACTCCCGGGCCTTATCTGGGTTTATATCCAGGGCTTCGCAAAGGGAGGAGAACCAAGGGCTGCTGATGAACTGCCGGGCATCGCGGTAATCGCTGGCGGATACGTCGTGACCATTGCCATCGGGACCGCTGGCCAAATCCCGGTACGCCCGATCGAGAACCGCGACCACCAGGGCACGCATCCGCGGATTCACAGGAACCCCATCCTCCTTTTACCCGGTGCCGGAGACGATTGACACCGCTCTTTGTTGAGAAATTAATAGGATATCATCAAAATACAGCCCGTAACGAAAACAGGCCATCGGGCCGGGACCCGATCTTGATTAGGTACTGCACCCCCCTCACGGGGGCAGGAGGTGCCCTGCCATCAACCCGCTCATTTACTTGGATCACAGCGCCACCACGCCCGTACGCCGGGAAGTGGCCGAACTGGTCAACCATGCCATGGTGACGGAATTCGGCAACCCCTCTTCCCTCCACGAGATGGGCATACGGGCGGAAGGACTGCTGAAAACCGCCCGGGAGCAGCTGGCATCGGTGCTCCAGGTGCCGGCGGCGGAAATCTACTTTACCTCCGGCGGCACCGAGGCCAACAACCTGGCCCTGCGGGGCGCCGCCCGGGCCCTGCACCGGTCGGGCAAGCACATCATCACCAGCGCCGTGGAGCATTCCTCGGTGCTGGCCACGGCCAGGGACCTGGCCGGCGACGGCTTCCAGCTGACCGTCATCCCCGTGGATAAAGAAGGCCGGGTGGACCCCGCCGATGTGGCGGCGGCCCTCCGGGACGACACCATCCTGGTGAGCATCATGCTGGTGAACAACGAACTGGGCACCGTGCAGCCCGCCGCCGCCATCGGCGAGATCACCGCGGCCCGCCGGGGCAGCGGCCGCTTTCCCCTGTTCCACGTGGACGCGGTGCAGGCCCTGGGCAAGATGGCCGTGCGGCCCCGGGAACTGAAGGCCGACCTCCTCACCCTCAGCGGCCACAAGATCCACGGCCCCAAGGGGGCCGGCGCCCTGTACGTCCGGCGGGGGGTGCGCCTGCTGCCCATGCAGACGGGAGGCGAGCAGGAGCAGGGCCTGCGGCCCGGCACGGAAAACGTGCCCGCCATCGCCGGCATGGGGCTGGCAGCCCAGCTGGCGGAGGATGAGCGGCCCCAGGTGACGGAAAAGCTGTGGGCACTGAACCGCCGTCTCCTGGCCAGGGTGCGGGAGGCCCTCCCCTGGGCCCATATCAACAGCCCCACGGACCCGGAGGGGGCGGTGCCCCACATCGTGAACCTGGGCTTCCCGGGGGTGCGGGGCGAGACTTTGGTCCACGCCCTGGCGGAAGAAGGCATCTACGTCTCCACCGGCTCCGCCTGCCACTCCCGGCAGGCCCGCATCAGCCACGTGCTGGAGGCCGCCGGCCTGCCCGCCCCGGTGGCCCAAGGCTCCATCCGCATCAGCATGGGGCCCTTCACCACCCAGGAGCATGTGGACGCCCTGGCCGCCGCCCTGGCGCGGCTGGCCCCCGATCTGGCGGCCCTGGCGGCGCCGGCGAGGGGAGGCGGCGCCCGGTGACTATGCAGGAGCCCAACGCCATTTTGGTCCGCTACGGGGAAATCGGGCTCAAGGGCCGCAACCGGCCCTTTTTCGAGGAACTGCTGGCCCGGCGGCTGCGGGAGGCCCTGCCCCCGTCCATGGAGGCCCGGGTGCGCACCTTCCGGGGCCGCCTGGTGGTCCACGTCCCGCCCGGAGATATGGAGCAGGCCATGGCCCGGCTGGCCAAGGTCTTCGGTGTGGTGGAACTCCACCCCGCCTACGTGGTGGCCCAGGACATGGCGGCCGTCCAGGAGGCGGCCCTGGCCGCCTTGGACCGGTCGGAAGGGATGACTTTCAAGGTGGCCGCCCGGCGGGGCGATAAGTCCTTCCCCTTGACGTCCATGGAAATCAACCGGCAGGTAGGGACCTTCCTCCTCAACGCCCGGGGGGAGCGGGGCCTGCGGGTGGACGTGCACCGACCAGACATCCAGATCCACATCGAGGTGCGGGACGGCCGGGTTTACGTCTACGCCGGCGGCACCCCCGGCCCCGGCGGCCTGCCCGTGGGGGCCAGCGGCCGGGTCACCGTGCTGCTGTCGGGGGGCATCGACAGCCCCGTGGCCTTGTGGCTCCTCATGAAGCGAGGGGCCCAGGCGGAGGCGGTCCATTTCCACAGCCCGCCCTTCACCAGCCAGCGGGCGCTGAACAAGGTGGTGGACTTGTGCCGGGTGCTGGCGGAATGGGGCGGCCCTATTCCCCTGCACATCATCCACTTCACCGCCATCCAGCGGGCCATCCACGAAAACGTGCCCGCCGACTACGGCATCACCATCATGCGCCGGTTCATGTTCCGCATCGCCGAGCAGTTGTCGGCCGAGACGGGGGCCCTGGCCCTGGCCACGGGGGAGAGCATGGGCCAGGTGGCCAGCCAGACTTTGGAGAGCATCGCCGCCATCAGCGCCGTCACCACCATGCCCGTCCTCCGGCCCCTCATCGGCATGGACAAGGCGGAGATCACGGACCTGGCCAAGGAAATCGGCACTTACGACATTTCCATCCTGCCGTACCAGGACTGCTGCAGCCTGTTCGTGCCCCGGCATCCCCAGACCAAGCCCAGCCTGGCCCGGACGGAAAGCCTGGAGGCCCGGCTGCCGGTGGCTGAACTGGTGGCGGAAGCCCTGGCCAACCGCACCGTGCGGCTGATAACACCCTTCGCCGATGGGACTGGGGAGGCGGAGGTCAGCCCGCCGGCCCCGTGACGGCCGGCAAGGCATGGGCCATGGCCTGGTGGATTTCCGCCCGCACCTGGGGATCGGTCTCCGTGGCGACGGCCCGGGCCAAGCGGCGCCTGGCCTCGGCATTGCCCACCCTGCCCAGGGCCCAGGCGGCGGCTCCCCTCACGGCGGGCCGGGGATCTTCGTCCAGCAGCCGGCCCAGCAAGGGCACCGTCTCGGGATCGGCGTAGTTGCCCAGGGCGTAGACGGCGTTCCGCTGGATGACCGACTTGCCCCGCCAGCCCGATGCCCGGTCACCGTAGTGCTCCCGGAACTCCCTCTTGGTGAGGCCGATGATTTCCTGCAAGTCGGGGCCCGTGTCCCATGGGCCCACGGGCAGGAAGGCCCGGCTGCCGGCGGCCGGCAGGTCCCGGTTGTAGGGGCACACCTGCTGGCAGGTGTCGCAGCCGTAGATGCGGTTGCCCAGGGGCTCCCGCAGGGGCAGGGGAATGGATCCCTTCAGCACCGTGGCCTCGGCCAGGCACAGAGACGGCTCCAGATCGCCGGGCCCCACCAGGGCGCCGGTGGGGCAGGCCCGGATGCACAGGTCGCAGTCGCCGCACTCTTGGAAGGGCTCGGGGCCGGGGTCGTCGGGGGGCAGGGCCAGGGTGGTCACCAAGGTGCCCAGGACCACCAGGGAGCCGGCCCCGGGGACGAAGAGGCAGCAGTTTTTGCCGATCCAGCCCACGCCGGCCCGCTGGGCTACGGCCCGGTCCACGGGCGGGCCCGTGTCCACGTAGGCCCTCCATTGGGTCCCGGGGAAATGGTCGGTGATGAACCGCCCCAGGGCCGCCAGCCTTTCCCCCACCACCTTGTGGTAGTCCCGGCCCCAGGCGTGGCGGGACACCCAGCCCCGGTGGCCGCCCGCTCCCGAGGAGGCGGGGTCAGGGCCTGCACCGCCGGCTACTGGACCGCCGGGCAACTGCCGCCGCAGCCGCCGGCCCCGGAGCCGGTCCGGCCGGTCGTAAACCCCATCGGGCACGGGCCGCAAGGCGGGGTCGATGCGCCGGGTGCGGGGCGGGCGCACCGGCTCCCCGCCGCCGCCCGAGTGGTAGGAGATGGCGATGGAAATGAGGGACCGGGCGCCGGGCAGGAGCTGCTGGGGATCCACCCGCCGGTCGATGTCCGCCGGCTCGAAGCGGCTTTTCCGGCCTTGGGCGTGGCGGCGCCGCAAAATATCGGCCACGTCGTGGAAGGGCTCCGCCGTGGTGACGCCCAGGGCGACGATGTCCCGTTGGGCGCCGTAGCGGCGCAGGGCTTCCACGAACCGTTCATCGGCCACCGGCGCTTTTTCCGCCAAAGCCAACTCCCTCACCCCCCCGGCTTGCATCCCCAACATAACACACGGGTAATAAACTCCCCCCGCCGCCGGAAAGGCTAAAAACCACCAAGTCCACCAGCGGCATGCGGAGGGGGTACAGGCTGCCATGGCCTTCTTACCGTTAGGCAGGATCTTGATCTTGCTGTTGGCTACAGCCATCTTCCTGGGCTGGACCCACCGGGTGCTGGACCGGATGCGCCTCACCGACACCACCGCCCTGCTGTTGCTGGCGGCCATGTTCGCCGGCACCTTTCTGCCCGACATCCCCCTGGGGGCCGGCGTCCGCATCGGCCTGGGCGGGGCCGTGGTTCCCGTGGGCGTCTGCATCTACTTGATCACCACCGCCGACGAGGCCTACGAGAAGCGCCGGGCCGTGGTGGCCGCCTTGATCACCGCGGCGGTGGTCTTCGGCCTGGAAACCCTCCTCCCCCCCGAGCCGGGCACCTTGGGCCGGCTGGACGTGGACCCCGTGTGGGCGCCGGCCATCGTGGCCGCCGTCACCGGGTACCTGGCCGGACGCTCACGCCGCTCCGCCTTCATCGCCGGCGTCCTGGGCCTGGTGCTGGCCGACGTGTTCGCCGGCATCGCCAACGTAGCCCGGGGCGTGCCCGGCGCCTTCGCCGGCATCGGCCGGGCAGGCATCGTCGACAGCGTGGTGCTGGCGGGGTTCCTGGCGGTCCTATTGGCGGAAACGGTCGGGGAAACCAGGGAATTTCTCGCCCGGCGCCAGGCTGCCCCGGCCGGGGGCCAGGCCCCTGACCCCGATGCTCCGGCGGCAGGCGGAAGCAGGACACCAGGGGAAGGCGACGATAATGCCGGCAACGGTGGCCCGCCCCGGCCCTCCCCCCTGGGCGGCGGCGGGGGAGCCATGCTCAGCGTGGTGCTGGCCTTGCTCCTGATGGCCGGGGCCACCATGGCCGGCGACCGTCTGTGGCGGGAAGGCCAGGCCCACCGCCCGGGCCCGGCGGGCGAGACCTACCGGCTCCTGGACGAGTCGGGCCGGGTGATCACCCACTGGGGCCACCCCATCTTCGTGGACGATGAGTACATCGACGCCGACAACCGCTGGTACCGGGTGCTGCGGGTGGACGGGCGCAACGCCTTTGCCCAGACCTTGGGCCAGTTCAGCCTGAGCGAGGCGCCGGGCGCCAAGCCCACGCCGGCGGTGGTGCCCGCGGCCGATGCAGCGGCGGCCGCCGCCAACGCCGGCCCGTCGGTGCAGCACCTGGCCCAGCGGCGAAGCCTATTGGACATCCTCATGGGCCGGGGCGGGGCCGCGGACGGGAGCAAGATCCTCATCATCCACACCCACAATGCCGAATCCTATGTCCGCTCCGACGGGGAGGAAGCCACCGAGGGCAGGGGCGGCATCCACAAGGTGGGCGAGGCTTTCGCCCAGGGCTTGGAGGATGAAGGCTTCACCGTCATCCACGATGAGAGCCTCCACCTGCCCCACGACCGGGGCGCCTACCGCCGCTCCCGCCAGACCATCGTCCAGCACCTGCGGGACCGGCCGGCGGTGGTGGTGGACGTCCACCGGGACGCCGTGCCCCAGGAAGTGTACGCCCACGAGATCGACGGCCAGGGGGTGACCCAGGTGCGGGCGGTGGTGGGCCGGCAGAACCCCAACAGTGCCCAAAACCTCCAGTTCGCCCGCCAGTTGAAGGCGGTGGCCGACGAACTGTACCCCGGCCTCATGAAGGGCATCTTCTTCGGCCGGGGCAACTACAACCAGGACCTGGGCCCCCGGGTCATCCTGCTGGAGATGGGCTCCCACACCAACGCCCGGGAGTCGGCCGAGCGGTCGGCGGGCTACATGGCCAAGGTCATGAAGGAATGGTTCGACCGCCACTTTGAAGACTAGATGGGCGGGCCGGCGCCCCTTCAGCGGCCGTTGATCCGCCGCAGGTGGGGCCAGTAGCCTTCCATCTCCTGGCCCAGGCGCCACATGGCCACTCCGGCCAAATCCAATTCCTCCACCAAGGCCAGCTTGGCCGCCACCCCCTCGGGCGGGGTGAACCAGACCACCCGCCGGATGCCTTCTTCGTCCACGTAGGTGAAGGTGCTTTCACCGTGCTCCGGGTGGTATTCGGCCGCAATTCCCTGGGCCGCCAGCAGGGACTGGATGGTCCGGGTGGTCAGGGCCCGGCCCCGGCCGCCGTCCACCGGCCAGTCATAGCCGTAGGCGGGCAGGCCCAGGAGTAGCTTCTCCTTGGGGATGCGGGTGGCGGCGTATTCCATGACCCGCTTCATCCAGCCCAGGGGCCCCACAGGCCCGGGCGATCCACCGGCCCAGGAGAAGTCGTAGGTCATGATGACCACGTGGTCGGCGCACCGGCCCAGTTCGGCGTAGTCGAAGGCTCCCGACCAGCTGTTGCCGGCATCGGTGGTCTTGGCGGGCAGGGACAGGCTGATGTGATGCCCCTGGGGCTTCAGCCGGCGGTACAAGGTGCAGACGAATTCCGTCAGGGCGGGCCCGTCCTCCACGGGCACGTCCTCGAAGTCGACGTTGATGCCGCTGTAGCCTTTGGCCAGCAGGTCCTCCAGCTCCCGCACCGCCGTCTCCCAGGCGCCCCGGTTGTTCAGGAGGCGGCTGTTGGCCTCCCGGGTGTGGTTGGCCAGCAGGGCGATGAGGGGCCGGCCGTTGCCGGCGGCCCAGGCCAAGGTCCGGGGGTTGTCGGTCCCCTGGATGTGGCCGGCGGCGTCCAGCTCATTGCCCCAGTAGACCAGCCAGTCCAGGGCCGAGCCGTGCCGCTGGAGCACTTCGTAGGCCACGTCCTGGTTGATGTAGTAGCCGGCGAAAATCTTGCCCACGGGCGCCACGGGCCGGGGCTCCGGCCGGGGCAGGCCGGTGATCTCCAGCCGCACCCGGGTAAAGCGCTCCACCATGGTGATGGCCTGGGCCCGGGTGGTGGTGCCGTGGGGATCAAAGTGCATGGCGCCGTCCTTGGGGGTGCCGATGATGATGAGCTTCTCCACCGGCAGGGCCGCCGGCAGCCCCCATTCGGGAATGGTCTCCCCGTCGGCGAATTGGAGGAAGAAGAGCTGCTTGGGGGTCAGGTCCAGTTCCATCAGGGACCGGCCCAGGAGGGTGCCGATTTCCAGCCGGGTGATGGAGCCTTCGGGCCCGAAGGTGCCGTCGGGATAGCCGCTAATGAGGCCGGCGGCATGGGCCGCGGCGATGTGGCCCCGCTGCTCCTCGGGGATGGCCTCCCAGTCGGTGAAGGGGGCGTCGAAGCCGGGCTCCCCGGCGCCGGCCACGGGGCTCAGTTCCAGGGCCCGGGCCAGCCAGAAGGTGAAGTCGGCCCGGGTTACGGGCTCATCGGGGCGGAAGCGGCCGTCCTCGGGCACGTCCAGCACGCCGGCGTACCACATGGTCCGGATGAAGGTCTCCGCCCAGTGGCCCCGCACGTCGTTGAAGCGGGCAAGGCTGCCGGGGCTTTCCTGGGCTTGAACGGGCAAGGACAACAAGAACAGCAAGAGCAGCAGCAGGGCCAGAGCCCCGCCGGTGCGGCGCAAGGACAGCATGGGCCGGGAAACCTCCTGGGACCGGCCGGCGGCCGGCTTTTATCTCTGGAAATCCATCCAGCAGGAGGCTTCGCTGGCACCCGCCGGTATCCTTGCCGGAGGCAGGGGGTGAAACCAAATTGCAACAATGGCGGGGGGCCGTCAGGACTCCCCTTGCAGGAGCCACGTTTGGTGGCCTTGGATCAAGCGGAAGGCGCCCTTGGGCGTCTCGATGCGGTAGGCCTTCTGCCCAGGGAAGGCGGTCTGGGGCAGGGCCAGGGGCTCGGCCCGCAACACCCGCAGGAGGCCCGAAGCCCGCCAGACGGCCGCCGGCATCCCGTCGCCGCCGCTGAAGCCCACAGCCACCTCTTCCACCTTGGGCATGGTTTGGGGGGGTGAAGCGCCCCGGACGGGAGCGGCCCGCAAGGGCGATTCGGGCTCCTGCACCGGCGCCGGCTCCACCTGGTCGGCTGCAGGCGCGGCCACCTCCACCGTGGCCTTGCCCGCCGCCTTGGCCTTGTACAGGGCCTTGTCGGCGGCTTCCAGCAGTTCCAGGGCCGACTGGCCGTGGATGGGGAACTGGGCCACGCCGCCGCTCAAGGTGGCGGTGGACCCCAGCTCCGAAGCCAGGCGCCGCCCGATGCGCTCGAACATCCGGAGGGCTCCCTCCACGGGAGTATGGGGCAGGATGAAGGCGAACTCGTCGCCGCCGAACCGGACCACCACGTCGGGGTTCCTGACCTCGCCCCGCATGATGGCGGCCAGCCGGGACAGCAGCTGGTCCCCCGCCCGGTGGCCGAAGTGGTCGTTGTATTCCTTGAATTCGTCGATGTCGAACAAGGCGACGGAGAAGACGTGGCCGTAGCGCAGGGCGCCGGCCACTTCGTCCCGGAGGCGCATGTCGAAATAGCGGCGGTTGTACAGGCCCGTGACGGGGTCGGTCACCGCGTCCCGCTGGGCCGACCGGTATTGGAATTCCAATTCATCCAGAAGGTCCTTGATCAGCCCCAGCAGCAGCTGGAACCGATCCCGGCCTTGCCGATCATTCCCGTTATGAATGGCAGAAAACATCTCCTTTGCCGGCTCCTCGCCGGCTTGACGGCGGATTACCGGTGATTGAAAGTCAATTTCTCCGGGTCGTAATCCACAAAGACCTCGACGAAGCGACGGAACTGCTGCTCGATTTCCTTCTCCATGACCTTCCGGCTGACGGGCAGGATGGGATTGAAGGTGGTGATCAGTTGGCCCGAGCGGAACAAGCCCAAAGCGGGCAGCCGGTCGAAGTCGTAGGCGTGGTACCCCTTGGTCGCCCGCAGTTCGGCGAACAAGGGCTCCAAGTCCTTGATGTCGGCCCGGACCAGGCTGATCTCGTCGTCCCGCTCCTCCAGCACCTTGCTGACGGCCCGCAGGAAGGGTCCGTAGTCCACCTCATCGGTGTAGAAGACCAGCAGCAGCGGGTCGAAGTTCTTGATGGCATGATCCAAGTAATCGCCCTTGGCCAAGGGAACTTCCACAACAGACCGCCTTCGGCTCAAGTTGACTGCCTCCTCATCCACCACGTCCAAAGGGGACCTTGATTTCGACAAGGGGGTGACGCCGAAAGCATACCACAGCCGTCCCCCCCGGCCAAGACGACAGGAAGGCGGGAGGGTTCGGCGAACAAGCCGCCAAGAGCACCTCCCAAGGAGGCCTTCGTTTGTTTCCAGGCATAGGCACCGTCATCAACATACTCACCGTCACGGCAGGCAGCCTCCTGGGATTGCTGGTGGGCGCCCGCCTCCCCGCCAACATCAACCAGCTGGTTATGCAGGCCCTGGCCACCGTCACCCTGCTGGTGGGGCTGCAGATGGCCCTGACCGCCGGCGGCGGCGCCGTCATCGTCGTCTTGATGGGGCTGGTGTCGGGCGCCGCTCTGGGAGAAGCCGTCAATATCCAACGGTACTTCGACGCCCTGGGCCAGTGGCTCCAGGCCCGCCTGGCCGCCCGCAGCCCCCTGTTCAGCCGCTTCACCGAAGGCTTCGTCACCGCCAGCATGCTGTTTTGCGTGGGCCCCATGACGGTGCTGGGGGCCATCCAGGACGGCCTGATGGGCAATCCCACCATCCTCATCACCAAGGCCGCCTTGGACGGCATCGCCGCCATGGCCCTGGCCGCTGCCCTAGGCATCGGCGTTTTGTTTTCGGTTTTTACCATCGGCATCTATCAAGGGGGGCTGACGGCCGCCGCCGGCCTGGTGCGGGGCCTGGTGAGCGATCCCATCCTGGACGCCGTTACGGCGGCGGGGGGCCTTATGATCGTGGCCTTGGCCTTCAACATGCTGGGGCTGACGAAAATCCGGGTGGCCAACCTGCTGCCGGCCCTCTTGACCACCGCCCTCCTGGCGGCCCTGGTCCAAGCCTGGGGCCTGCCCGCCTTTTGACCGCCGGGAACCCATGACAACCCGTCCCTTGCCCACATAGGATGCAGCATTGGCTGCGGGACGCGCCGCCGTCCCCGGCTCCGCTCCAGTATTTCCGTGAGGAGGCGTGAACAGTTGATGCTGCCCATCCCCAACGGCTTCTTTCTCACCGCCGGCAACGCCGAAGGCGAGGAGCCCCTGACGGCTTTCGACGGCGCCCTCATAGCCGCCGGCATCGGCGACGTCAATCTGGTGCGGGTGTCCAGCATCCTGCCCCCCGGGGCCCGTCCCCTGGCCGAGACGGAACTGCCTCCCGGCGCCTTGGTGCCCATCGCCTACGGCTACACCTGCAGCGACGAGCCCGGCGCCATCATCGCCGCCGCCGTGGCGGTGGGCATCCCCGAGCCCGGCCGGCCCGGCGTCATCGTGGAGCACAGCGGCCGGGGCACCCGGGAGGAGATGGAGGCCATCGTCCGGGCCATGGTGCGGGAAACCTTCGCCCGCCGGGGCCGCCCCGACCCGGCCCAAGTGCTGGTGCGCAGCGTCCAGCACCAAGTGGTCAAGGTAGGCTGCGCCTTCGCCGGCCTGGTCCTCTGGTATCACTGAGCCGGGTCCGGAAACCCCGGGGGTCATGCCCTTCCCCGGCGCCACATATGGTTTTGCGGCGGCTTTATCGGAGAGGAGGGGCAACGTGCAGGGGGGCCGTCCTCCGGGCCGCAGGTCGTGGGCCCTCACCATCAGCCTGCCGGGCAGGCGCGGGCCCGCCCGCCGGCGCTGGCTGGCGGCGGCCTTGGTGCTGCTGCTCCCGGCCCTGGCCCTTTGGGCCCCCCGGCAGTGGGCGGGAAGGGAGCCGTGGCCCAATAGAGCCGGGCCGCCCGCCACCGCCCCCTTGGACTATTGGGTCCTGGAGGGCCCGGGCCGGGAGGCCGCCCGGGATTTGTGCGGGCCGCCGGGATGGCCCGACCCCCGGCGGTACGGCCCCTTCACCGAGGAAGAGGCGCCCTGGGCCGCGGACCCGCCGGACGGCCTCCGGGAGCTGCAGGCCGCCCACCAGGCGTCCCCCTTCATCGCCGGCTTCCGCATCACGTTCCCGGAGCCCCTCTTCGACGAGGCCCACAACGTCGGCCTGGCGGCCCGGAAGCTGGCGGGCCATGTGGTGATGCCCGGGGAAACCTTCTCCCTTAACCGGGCCGCGGGTCCCTACACTGCGGCCCGTGGCTACCGCATGGGCCCAGCCTACATGGGGAACCGCCTGGTGCCCGCCGAAGGGGGCGGGGTGTGCAAGATCGCCTCCACCCTCTACAACGTGGTGCTGCACAGCGGCCTGGAAGTGGTGCAGCGCCATCCCCACAGCATGCCCGTGCCCTACGTGCCGCCGGGCCGGGACGCCACGGTGGCCTGGCCGGCCAAGGACTTCCGCTTCCGCAACAACCGGGACGTGCCGGTGGTCATCTGGTCCCAGTCCGACGGGCATTCCCTGTACGTGGCCTTGTACGGCCGGGTGGATCCACCCCAGGTGGAATGGGAGCATCAAGTGCTCTCCCGGCAGGAGCCGTGGACCATCCGCCAGCCCAACGACCGCCTGGCCCCGGGGGAGGAGCGGGTGGTGCTGGAGGGCTATCCGGGCATGACGGTGCGCACGTGGCTGACCATCCGCCACCCCGGCCGGGAGCCGGAGCGGCGGGATCTGGGCATCGACACCTACCTGCCCATGCCCCGGCTGATCGAATACGGGCCGTAAGACCGGAGCCGCCGGGGCCTGCGCCCTTTGAAGATGCATTCCCGTTGGGCTACACTGGGCCGTGGTGATGACGGTGAACCCGGTGCTGGAACAGGCTCCCCAACGGGTGCGGCGGCTTGTACCCCTGCTCCAGGAGCGATATCCCCAAACGAAAATCCCCCTGCGTCACCAGGATCCTTTCCAGCTGGTGATCGCCACCATCTTGTCGGCCCAGTGCACCGACGAGATGGTGAACCAGGTGACGCCAGTGCTCTTTGAGCGCTTCCCCGACCCCGACTCCCTGGCGGAAGCCCCTCTGAAAGAATTGGAAAAGATTTTGTACCCTACGGGCTTTTTCCGGCAGAAGGCCAAGGCGGTGAAGGAGACGGCCGCCATCATCCGGCACCGGTTCCAAGGGGAGGTGCCCCGGCGGATGGAGGATCTGACCACCCTGCCCGGGGTGGGGCGGAAGACGGCCAACGTCATCCTGGCGGCGGCCCGCATCCAAGGCTGGCCCGGCTGGGCGGACCCCGACGACGGCATGGGCATGGTGGTGGACACCCACGTGCGGCGCCTGTCCAGGCGGCTCGGCCTCACCGCCGCCCAGGATCCCGAGCGGATCGAGAAGGACCTGCAGCGGCTGGTGGACAGGGAGCACTGGCCCACCTTTCCCCTCCACCTCATCTTTTTCGGCCGGGAAATTTGCAACGCCCGTAAGCCCAAATGCAGCGTGTGCCCCGCCGCCGGCTTGTGCCCGGCGGCCCCCTACGAGGGGCAGACCCCCTGGCTCAACCAGGCTTCCTCATAGCTGGAAAAAGGGGTAGTTGGGCCCCAGGAAGGGGTTGAGGCGGGCTTCGTCCTTCACCGTGGTGACGGGCCCGTGGCCGGGGAAGAGGCGGGTGTCCCCGGGCAAGGTCAAGATGCGGTCCTTGATGGACGCGATGAGGGTCTGGAAGTCGCCCCCGGGCAGGTCGGTGCGGCCGATGGAGCGGTAAAAGACCGTGTCGCCGCAGAAGCACAGGCCCGGCAGCAGGAAGGACACGCCGCCGGGGGTGTGGCCCGGGGTGTGCATCACCTGGATGGAGTGGCCGGCGAACTGGATTTCATCGCCGTCCTTGAGCAGCCGGTCGGGCGGATCGGAGACGATGGGACGCCCCATGACGATGACGGAGCCGTTCAACTTGGGATCCGTCAGCCAGTCCTCCTCCGCCTCGTGGATGTACACCGGCGCCCCCGTCCGGCACCGGAGGGCGTCCACGCCGCCGATGTGGTCGCAATGGCCGTGGGTGAGCAGAATGTGGGTAACGGTATAGCCCGCCAGGGTCTCGTCCAGCCACGGATCCTCCTCGCCGGGATCGATGACCAGGGCGGTTTTGGTATCGTCATGGGTGAGGATGTAGCAGTTGGTCTGAAAGGGCCCTAGAGATCTGCCCCGCAGTTCCACAGCCGGCACCTCGCAGCCATCGCAGGATTGGTGGTGTCAGGGCCGAAAAGAGCCGCTAGGGAGGCATCAGCCATCATGGGCAATGCCCGCAAGAAGTTTCGCCTGGTAACCATGCTGTTGGGCGCGGCCCTCTTCGTCGTCATCGTCCGCGTCTATCTCCGCCAGATGGCCGGCAGCGCCGGAGCCGTCCTGGCGGAAACCTTATGGAGTTCCCTGCAGTTGGTCTTGCTGGTGGGGGTGCCCGCCGTGCTGCTGTTCATCGCCGTCGCCGTGGCCGGCGACGGGCTGGCTGGGCGCAAGCCCACCGAAGACGGCTCCCCCGGCGGCGGGCAGCCGTCCCGCACCCCGCCGGCCCCCCGCCCGTGACATTCGCGGGATAGTATACCATACAGCATATGGAACAAGACGAAGCACCGCCCGGCATGGGCCGGGCGGCTTCCCACACAGGAGAGAGAGTAGGTTTCAAAGGAAAATTTCAAGCCTTAAGCAGTGGCGTCATCGTCGCAGGGCTGGGCCTGGCCCGCATCTTCGGCCGTCCGGAAAGACTGGCCGCAGCCGCACGTCTGTACGGCGTTGGGGTTGCGGATGGTGAAGCCGCCGCCCATGACCCCTTCGATGTAGTCGATCTCCACTCCCCGCAGGTACGCGGCGCTGAAGGGATCGATGGCTACGCGAATGCCGTGCTGCTCGATGATCCGGTCGTTTTCGGAGGTGCTGTCGCCCAAGGCCATGCCATAGCTGAAGCCGCTGCAGCCGCCGGTCTGCACAAAGAGGCGCAGGACGGTATCGGCTTCCACGTTGCGCTGGGCCATGACTTCCTTGATCTTTTCGCCGGCTGCATCCGTAATGGTAATCACTTGCCCTCACCTCCCGCTGTCTTCGATTATATCGGTCCCCTGCCCGCCTGACAAAAAGCCGGCCCGCTCTGCCAGCAACATCCTGGTATACTGGCCTTAACAACAGTCGACGACCATAATTCTTCTCCACGGGAGGTGACGGGCCGTGGGTAAACGGGCGGACTTCGCCTGGAAGGTCGGTGGCGAGCAGGGAGAAGGCATCGATTCCACCGGCGAGATTTTCGGCTTGGCCCTCCACCGGCTGGGCCACGCCGTCTATGCCTACCGTCACTACATGTCCTTGATCAAAGGCGGCCACACCTACTACAAGCTCCGGGTCACGCCGGAGATCCGCCGCCACCACGCCGACGACACCGACGTGCTCATCGCTTTCGACCAGTACACCATCGACTTCAACCTGGACTCCATGGCGCCCGGGGGCCTCATCATCTACGACAGCCGTTTCGAGGCCCGGGTGCCCGACGACGCCGGCGTGCAGCTGCTGGCGGTGCCCATGACGGAGATGGCCCGGGAAGCCGGCGGCGCCATCATGAAGAACATGGTGGCCGTGGGCGTCTCGGCGGCCATCGTGGGGCTGGACCCCGAGGCGTTCCGGCCCTTGATCGCCGAAAGGTTCGGTGACAAAGGGGAAAAGGTGGTGGCCCAGAACATGGCCCTGGTGCGGCAGGGCTACGAGTGCTGCATCGACGCGGGCCGCCGGTTTGAACTGCCGCCGCCCCTGGCGGAGCCGGGGCCCCGCCCCTTCATGAACGGCAACGACGCCACGGCCCTGGGCGCCGTGACAGCCGGCTGCCGCCTGCTGTTCCAGTACCCCATCACACCGGCCACCGACATCATGTACTGGGTCCTGGCCAACCTGCCCGAGCTGGGCGGGGCCGTGGTCCAGGCCGAGGACGAAATCGCCGCCATCAACATGGCCATCGGCGCCAACTACGCCGGCGTGCGGGCCATGACGGCCACCTCGGGCCCGGGATTCTCCTTGATGCAGGAGGCTTTGGGCCTGGCGGGCATTTCCGAGACGCCCGTGGTGGTGGTCAACGTCCAGCGGGCCGGCCCCAGCACGGGCATGCCCACCAAGACGGAGCAGAGCGACTTGAACGAGATGCTCTACGGCTCCCACGGCGAGTTTCCCCGCATCGTGCTCATGCCGGCCACGGTGGAAGACAGCTTCAAGCTGGCGGCGGAAGCCTTCAACCTGGCCGACCGGTTCCAGTGCCCGGTCATCCTGGGCTCCGACCTGTACCTGGCCGGCAGCCGCCAGACCATCATGGGCCTGGACTACGACCAGGTGCCCATCGACCGGGGGCTCATCCTGAGCCGGGAGGATCTGGAGCGGCTGGCCAACGGCCCTTACCGCCGCTACCGGCTGACGGAGGACGGCATCTCCCCCCGCACCCTTCCCGGCATGCCCAAGGGCCAGTTCGTCGGCATGAGCAACGAGCACGAGGCCGAGAGCAACGCCGAGACGGAAGATGCCGCCATGCGCCGCCTGCAGATGGAAAAGCGCATGCGGAAGCTGGATCGCTTCGACCGCTGGGATTTGAGCCTCTTCTACGATGGGGATGAAGAGCCCCAACTGCTCCTCCTGGGCATGGGCTCCTCCTACGGCCCCATGGAGGAGGCCCGGGAGGAGCTGGCGGCCCGGGGCATCCCGGTGGGGCACCTCCACCTGCGGCTGCTGCGGCCCTTCCCCAAGGCTCAGGTCCTGCCCTACATCCAGAAGGCCGCCAAGGTGCTGGTGGTGGAAAACAACTTCACGGGCCAGCTGCAGGAACTGCTGCAAAAGGAACTGGGCCATCACGACCGCTATGAGGGCTGCCGCAAGTACGACGGCAACCCCTTCACCGTGGACGAAATCGTGGCGCGGGCGTTGCAGGTGGTGGACAGCATCCGGCCTGTAAGCGAGGTGTCTTGAATGGCCGCGGTCAGCTTGAAGGAAAAGATCGCGCAGTTCACCGGCGAGGAAATCACCTGGTGCCCGGGCTGCGGCGACTTCGCCGTGCTGCGGGCCATGCAGACGGCGGCCGTCAACCTGGGCATCCAGCCCCACGAGTATGTGTGCGTGTCGGGCATCGGCTGCTCGGGCAAGATCTCCCAATTCATGGCCACCTACGGCTTCCACGGCGTCCACGGCCGGACCCTGCCCGTGGCCACCGCCGTGAAGCTGGCCAACCGGGATCTGCTGGTGGTGGCCGCCGGGGGTGACGGCGACGGCTACGGCATCGGCATCGGCCACCTGATGCATGCCATCCGGCGCAACATCGACATCACCTACGTGGTCATGGACAACCACATCTACGGCCTGACCACGGGCCAGGCCTCCCCCACGTCGGATCCGGGCCACGTGACCAAGACCACCCCCTACGGGGCGGCGGAAAACCCCATCCGGCCCCTGGCCACCGCCGTGGCCGCCGGCTGCGGCTTCGTGGCCCAGGGCTTTTCCGGCGACGTGAAGCAGTTGACGGAGATCATGGAGCAGGCCTACCGGCACCGGGGCTTCGCCCTGGTCAACGTCCTCAGCCCGTGCGTCACCTTCAACAAGCGGAACACCTACGAGTT
This sequence comes from Sphingobacteriaceae bacterium, assembly GCA_035303785.1. Classification (GTDB taxonomy): domain Bacteria; phylum Bacillota; class Sulfobacillia; order Thermaerobacterales; family RSA17; genus DATGRI01. The sequence goes on along the minus strand of DATGRI010000062.1, from coordinate 17,727 downwards.
CTACCGGGAGAACCTGGTGGACCTGGACTCCATCGCCGGCTACGACCGCCACGACCCCCTGGGGGCGTTGGCCACCTTGATGGAGCACGACGCCTTGGTGACGGGCGTGGTCTACGAGAACAAGGAAATGAAGCCCTACGAAGAGGTGCTGCCCTTCTTCCCCCAGGAGCCCCTAGCGGAACTGCGGGAGGGCCTGGACCGGGAGCGCTTCCAGAAGCTCCTGGCCCGGCACTATTGAAGCAGGGCGCGGGCGCAGCCCAACCCCCACACAGGCAGCAACCGGACAAAAACCAAGGGAGCCCGGGCGCAAGCCCGGGCTCCTTTCTTGTTGCTGCAGGTTTCCGTGCCGCCCCGGCGGGCGGCTTCGGTCCCTCAGGAGACCGGCACGGTGATTTGCTCCAGGGGTATGCCGGCGATGCGCAGGAACTCCACCGACAAGGGATCGTCGTAAGGATCCCGGTAAACGATGCGGCGGATGCCGCTGCCGATGAGCATCTTGGTGCAGCCCAGGCAGGGCGCGCTGGTGCAGTACAGCGTGGCCCCCTGGGTGCTCACCCCGTGGAGGGCGGCCTGGACGATGGCGTTGACCTCGGCGTGGACGGTCCGCAGGCAGTGGCCGTCCACCTCCAGGCAGCCTACGTCGATGCAGTGGTCAAAGCCGGGCGGGCTGCCGTTGTAGCCCGTGGCCAGGATGCGCCGGTCCCGCACCAGCACGGCGCCCACGGCCCGGCGGCCGCAGGTGGACCGGGTGGCCACCTGGGCCGCCAGGGAGATGAAGTACTCGTCCCAAGAAGGGCGCCGGCCTGTATTCTCCGGTCGGGTCATGGGTCAGGCCCGCCCCGGCTCCGTCATGGACCAGGGATCCAGGAGCCGGTTCAGCTCGTCCTCGGGCAGCAGCTTCCGGTCCCGGAGCACTTCCCGGACGGTGCGGCCTTCGTTGTAGGCGGCGTAGGCCACCTGGGCCGCCGTGTCGTAGCCCAGCACCGGCACCAGGGAGGTGACCATGGCCATGCTCCACTCCACCAGTTCCTCGCACCGCTCCCGGTTGGCCTTGATGCCCTTGACGCACCGCTCGGTCATGATGTCGCAGGCGTTGGCCAGGATCTCGATGGACTGGAGCAGGTTGTGGGCCATGACGGGCATCATGACGTTCAATTCGAAGTTGCCGTGCTGGCCGGCCACGGCGATGGCGGCGTCGTTGCCGATGACCTGGGCGCACACCATCATCATGGCTTCGGGCACTACGGGGTTCACCTTGCCGGGCATGATGGAGGAGCCGGGCTGCAGGTCGGGCAGGTGGATTTCATATAGGCCGCAGCGGGGACCCGAGCCCAGCCAGCGGATGTCGTTGGCGATCTTCATCAGGCTGACGGCGGCGGCCCGCAGGTGGCCGCTGGCCTCCACCACCGCTTCCCGGGCGCCCTGGGCCTCGAAGTGGTTGGGGGCCTCCATCAAGCCCAGCCCCGTCTTCTCCACCAGCAGGGCCGCCGCCCGGCCGGGGAACTCGGGATGGGTGTTGATGCCGGTGCCCACGGCGGTGCCCCCCAGGGGCAGCTGGCCCAAGGGCTCCAGGACATTCTCCAAACGGCGGATGGAATGTTCAACCATGGAGGCGTAGCCGCTGAACTCCTGGCCCAGGCGGATGGGCGTGGCGTCCATCAGGTGGGTGCGGCCGATCTTGACGATGTCATCGAAGGCCTGGGCCTTTTCCGCCAGGGCGTCCCGCAGCCGCCTGAGGGCGGGCAGCAGGTCGTGGGTCAGGCCTTCCAGGGCGGCGATGTGCATGGCCGTGGGGATGACGTCGTTGCTGGACTGGCCCATGTTGACGTGGTCGTTGGGATGAACGGGGCTCCGGGAGCCCAGGGGGCTGCCCAGAATCTCGTTGGCCCGGTTGGCGATGACCTCGTTGGCGTTCATGTTGGTGGACGTGCCGGACCCGGTCTGGAAAATGTCCAGGGGGAAGTGGTCGTCCAGGCCCCCGTCGATGACCTCCTGGCTGGCCTGGACGATGGCCTTGGCCAAGTCATCGCCCAAAAGCCCCAGCTGGGAGTTCACCTCGGCCGCCGCCTGCTTGATCAACGCCAGGGCACGGATGAAGCGCCGGGAGAAAGTGATGCCGCTGATGGGGAAGTTATCCACGGCCCGCTGGGTCTGGGCGCCGTAGTAGGCGGAGGCGGGCACTTTGACTTCGCCCATGGAATCGGCTTCGATGCGGAATTCCCCTTGACTCATCTACCGGTCACCTCGATCGAGTATTTTGTTGCTGCCTTGCGCTGCCGAAATTCCGATGGACCCTCTCTGCCACCGGCCGGTCCCCCTCACGGGCCGGTGTACAGGTCGGGCCGCAAAAAGGGCGCCAGGGCCAGGGCTACCGCCCCTTCCCAGGCGTCGCGGCGGTCGTATGCGCCCCCCGTCAGGTAGCCCATGGCCCCTGACCGGGTGCCCGAATGCTGCAGGCCGCTCAATTCGTCAATGACGTCCGCCAGGCTCTCCCCCGCCAGCACCCGCTGGGCTACGGCGGCGGGCAGCTGCACCTGGGCGCCCCGGGCCGCACCCTTGCGTCCCTGCCGGTCCAGGGCGACGCACCAGCCCGTGACGTAAACGTCATCGCCCATGACCACCAGGCCCGATTCCAGGCCCAAGGCCAGCCCTTCCGCCGGCTGGCCGGCCCGGGCGGCCAAATGGTCCAGGGCCTGCCGGGCCCGCTCCTCGGCGCCGCGGCGGATGGCCTCATCGCCTACGGGCTGGGCGTCGGCGGTGGTAACGGCCACCCCTTCCACCACGGCATCCAGGCCCGTCCGGCTCAAGGCCGATCGAACGGCGTGGATCTTGGCCGGGTTGGTGGAGCCCACCACCACCGGCACCGGCTCCTCATCCTGGGGGCCGGGGTCGATGAAAGCCTCCAGGCCGTCCCGCAGGCAGGAGGGCACGGGGGTGGGCCTGCCTTCCTCGTCTACGAAAACGATGACGTCGTGGCCGTCGGCCACCACCACCCCGTCGTGGATGCGCCGCAGGCGAAAGCCGAAGGAGACCGACGTGTTGCCGATCTTGCGCACCCAGCTGTCTACCTCCAGTTCGTCGGGAAAGCGGACGGGGCTGCGGAAGTCCAACTCAATGTGGGCGATTACGAAATTGAGGGGCTCCAGCCTGGCCCTGGCGGCGGCATCGCCGTGGCGGGGCCGGGCCCGCCGCAAGACCTCCAGGCGGCCCCATTCCATGTAATGGGTGAAATTCCCGTGATAAACGGTGCCTGTGGCATCGGTGTCGGAAAATTTTACCCGTATCCGCGTTCGCGCTCGTGCCATAGGGTCCTCCCTCGCTCGCCGGGGAATTTGTGCTGTAGCAGCGGGGTCTGATGCAACCGATATCTGTGCACTATTCTTTATGGCGGCGGCGTACCCTCCCCTGGGCGCGGGCGGTCACGCACCTTTCCGGGCCAGCACGATAATCTTGGGCGCTTCGCCGTCCACGGCCCTGCCGTCCCAGTCGCCCACAGCCTCCTCCACCTGGGCGCCCGCCTCTGCCAGCATCTTGCGGATTTCCGGCAAGGTGTACCAGCGGACGAAACTCTTGCGCTGCACCACGGGCGGCGAGCCCGGCCCGGGGTTCTTGGCCACGAAGGTGTAGTCGGTTTCGGCGACGCCTGTGACGTAATCGAAATTAAAAGAGCACAAAAGCCAGTGGTCCGCCGTCTCCTGCCAGTAGGCGGGCGGCACGGCGCCCAGGTAGTAGTCCCGGTTGGGCAGGTCCAGCAGGATGGGACCGCCGGGCTTGACGGCGCCCACCATGGCGGCCAGGGCCTGGGTGTCCCCCTCGTCGCCCAGGTAGCCGAAACTGTTGAACAGGCAGGCCACGCCGTCGAAATGATCCGTCCACGGCAGGCGGCGCATGTCGGCTCGGACCCATTGAATCTGCTCCGCCCGGCCCGCCGCTGCGGCCCGCTCCCGGGCCAGGGCCAGGGCTTGGGCGGACAAATCCACGCCCGTGACTGTATAGCCGGCGGCGGCGAAGGCCACGCTGTGGCGGCCGGTGCCGCAGGGCACGTCCAGGATATGGGCGCCGGGGCTCAGGTCCAGCAGGCTCAGAGCGCCGAAAACTTCGGTGGTGGTAAATTCCTCCTCGTACTCCCGGTGGGCGGCGCGGTAATACTCGTCGAAAAAATCCTCGTACCAAGCCTCTTTGGGCGCCACAGCCCGGCACTCCCTCCGTCGCCGGTGCTTCCGGCCTGCAGAATAGCCTGTTCCCCGGCGGCGCAAATTAGGCACAGGCACCGCCGTGGAAAGGAGGAGGCACCGTGCCCGTTACCAATACCTTTGACCAGTTTACCAATGAGCTGGCGGATCGCCTGCAGGCGGCCAAAAAGATGGGCATGTCCACCACGGACATCAGCCGCCGGGCCGCGGACATCGGCGACTGGCTGTCCCAGCAGGTTGAGGTCAAGAGCCCCGAGCAGAGAGTGCTGAAGGAACTGTGGAGCGTTGCCGATGAGCGGGAGCAGCAGGCCATCGCCAGCACCATGGTAAAGATGGTGGAGCGCCACCACCCCATTCGCTGACACGGGCACGAAAAGGGCCCGGGATGACCATCCCGGGCCCCTATTGCATTTTCGGCTATTGGGCTTCCCGGCTCAGCTCCGGGCAGCTTCGTAGCGACGGCCTACCTCTTCCCAGTTGACTACGTTCCACCAGGCCTGCAGGTAGTCGGGCCGGCGGTTCTGGTACTTCAGGTAGTAGGCATGCTCCCAGACGTCCACGCCCAGGATGGGCGTGTCGCCCTGCATGAGGGGGCTGTCCTGGTTGGCCGTGCTGTATACCGCCAGGCTGCCGTCGGGCTTGACCACCAGCCAAGCCCAGCCGCTGCCGAAGCGGGTGGCGCCGGCCTTGTTGATGGCTTCCTTCAGGGCGTCAAAGCTGCCGAACTGCTGGTTGATGGCTTCGGCCAGGGCGCCGGTGGGATTGCCGCCGCCGTTGGGGCTCATGATGCTCCAGAAGAGGCTGTGGTTGTGGTGGCCGCCGCCGTTGTTCCGGACGGCCGTGCGGATATCCTCGGGCACCTGGTCGATGTTCCGGAGGAGATCCTCCAGACTCTTCTCCTGCAGGTCGGGATGCTTCTCCAGAGCGGCATTCAAATTGTTCACATAGGCTGCGTGGTGCTTGCCGTGGTGGATGTTCATGGTGTCGGTGTCGATGTGGGGCTCAAGGGCGTCCGGAGGGTACGGAAGGGGTGGCAACTCGTGTTTGGCCATAACTCAAACCTCCCGAAAAAATTGTCGGTCAAACCCAAGCCATGCCCGGGCGACTGCCGTATGACCATAATGTACAACCGTAGCTAATTGTATCCTTTATTGGTTTGGGGTTCAAATTGAGATTTATTCAAAGCGCAGGGGGAACCAGGCCGTGAGCCGGGTGCCGCTCCCCGGCGCCGGGGATATGCTCCAGTCGCCCTTCAGATCCAGCACCCGGGCGGCGATGACGGCCAGGCCCAGACCCAGCTTGGGTCCTTCGGCCGCCAGGCCGCGGCCGTCGTCCTCCACCGTCAACTCCAAGATGTGATCGGGACGCAAATACACGCTGATGCGCACCTTGGCGGCGCCGGCATGGTTGTGGACGTTGCTCAAGGCTTCCTCCAAAACCCGGTAGGCTGCCAGCCGCACCGCCTCGGGGATCCCCGGGCCGTCGGCCCGGTCCAGTTCGGCAACTTGGGGATCGATATCCACCTCTACATCCATGGGCCCCCGGAAGCGTTCCAGCAGGTCGTACAAAGCGGGGATGAGGCCCACCCGGATGATGGAGGGGTGGAGCAGATGGCTGGCCCGCCGCACATCGGTCTCCCGCACTTCCTCCAACTCCTTTTGGGCCGTGGCCAGCAACTCGGCGGCCCGCTGGGGGTCCCGGGCCAGCAGCTCCCGGGCTTCTTGCAGGCGATGGCCCGTCACCACCAGCCGGGATTGGACCCGGCCGTGGAGCAGTTCGGCGATGTCCCGCCGCACCGACTCCTCCCGCTCCGTCAGCTGGCGGCGGGAAGCTTCCAGTTCCCTGTAGGCGGTGGTGGCCCGCTGGGCCAGGATGATGGACTGGGTAAAAATCAAGCCCACCACGCCCACGGGCAGCCAGTAGACGGTGGTGGTCAGCACCCGCCGGTAGACCAGCAGGTCATGGAGGGTGGTGATCAGCAGCAGCAGGAGGCCGGCCATATACCATGGGGCCGCCTCCCGGCGCCGCCGGACCACCCGGAACATGACCACCAAGCTGTAAACGCCGACGGCTGCCACCACCCATTCGTAATAGGGGATCAGGCGGGAGACGAACAGGATGGGCGTCGCGACACTGATCAGCCCCAGCAGCCCCGCGACCTGTACTGCCCGTACAATCCTGAGGGACGTCTCCTGGGGGAAGGTGGCGTACAAGTACATCAGCACCAAGGGGACCGCCAGGAACCCGGTGGCGTATTCCAACCGCAGCAGCCCGTCCCAGGGAAGCCCCGGGAGCAAAGTGCCGAAGGCCTGGCTGTGGGTGCTCAGCACCCGCACGGTCATTACCAGGCAGAACAGACCGAACATCAGGTGCACCGTGATGCGGCGGCGGTTCAGCACCGTCAGGGCCATGTGGAACAGCCCTTGTATGAAGATGGTGCCGGCCAGGAACAAATCCCGGGCGGTGTACTGGAAGTCCAAATGGGCTACCTTTTCCCGGGGGCCCAGGACGGGGGCGCTCCAAAGCCCCCCGCACCGGTGGTGGAAATTGGCCACCTGGATCACCAGCTGGATTTCTTCACCGGCGGGTTCAAAGGGGATGACGGCGGGGCCGTAGCGAGGCTCCGATGTGTCCGGCGAGGTGCCCACCCGGCCTTGGCTGTGGAGCAGGTCATCGTCCACCCACAACCGGTAGGCCGAGCAGGTCCAGCCTAACCTGACGGCCATGGGTCCCGGCCATTCCCCGCCCCGGACGATCAGGCGGTAGGTGGCGTAGCCCGTCTGGGGCAAGGGCCCCGACCATGGGCCCGGGACCCGCATATATTCGGGTGCGGGAGCCCGGAAGGGCGGCCGGAAATGCTGGGGCTCCAGCAGCTGCTGCCAGTAGAATTCCCATTCCCCGCGCAAGTCCAAGGTGGACCGGCGGGTCCAGTCCCACCCGTCCAGAAGGACCCGCCCCTGAACCGCATCGGGTTCGGGCTGGGCGGCGAAGGCGGCCGCCGACCCCAAGGCCGCCAGCAACAAAAGGACGCTGCCGTACCGGAAAAGTGTGCGAACTTTCATCACCCGTGATCATGCAGACAAAGACACCATTCCCTTTAAATGGGCATGCTGCCTTTATGTATTAAATTGACAAAATTCCGGTTACGGCGTTTCAGTTCCTGCCGCCGTCGAATTTTGCCTGCTGTCGTCACCTCCCGGCGGCCAGAGAAGATCGACAATTTCCCCGGCGTCGGCGTCACCCTGCCAGAAGCGGGCGGTAGCCCCCTGGAGACGGGACCCGCCCGAGGCCAGGTGGGCCATGAGAGGAGCGGGCGGGTAGGGCCGGAAACGACCGCCCACGGCCCCGCCGGCCCACCGGATCAACTGGTCCACCACCGGTCCGGGCAGGGGCGTGGCATCACGCCATAGGGTCCAGACCGCTTCAGGCGCGGGTACGGCCAGGAAGCGGTCCAAGGGCTCCACGGCCAGGCGCCGGGAGAGGAAGCGGGCCAGTTCCATGGCCGCCTGGATTTTTTCCGGCGCGGCGGCATCCCGGGGCCTGGGCACTGCGTAAGCCCCCAGGGAGACCACCGGCCGGGGCCCCGGCAACATGTTTCCTTGAAGGTTTTCGGGACGGGATCCGGGACCGGCCTCATGCCCATCCGGATCTGATCCGATGCCCGGGTGGGAGGGCAAGGGCGGCGCCAGCAGGGCGTAGGGGGGCACCGGCTCTCCCCTGTCCCGGCCCAGGGCCGGCAGGAAGGGCCAGGCGGCGGTGGCCGGGCCCAAGCCGCCGGCCAGGCGGAACCGGCCTTCCTTCAAGGCGGCGAAGATGGCCGGGGGGCCGTCCTGCTCCCCCGCCAGCCGGCGGAGTTCCGTCAACGCGGTGGCCGTGGCCGTGGGATCGGGCCGGCCCGCCAGCAGTTCTCCCAGAAGGGGCAGCCCGCCGGTGCCGGGCACGAAGGGCGGCCGGCCGGCGGCCTCCGGGGAGGCCAGCCATTCCCGGGCCTGGGCCACGGTCCAGCCCTCCTCCTGGGCTTCCCGCCACGGCGGGGGCAGGGGTTGCGGGCCGCCGGAGGGCGTGGCATCGCCCGAGGGCGGCGCCACGGTAGCCACATTCAGCAGCCACGGGTGGAAGGCTATCCACCGGGGCCAGGCCCAAACCTCAGGCCGGCCGGCGCTGCGGGCGCCCGGGCTCCGGGCAGTGGCGGCCCCCTCCCCTTCCCCACCGGCACCGGCCGTGGCCGCCAGTTCCCAGGCCAGGGGATGGTAGGCCTCTTGATCCCCTTCCTTCAGATAAGGGGTGACGGGCACCAGACGGTCCGAAGGGGGCAGGGGGCTGTCCCACCACACTGCCAGCACATCGGGCCCGTGGCCGGCGGCCAAGGCCGCAGCCACTTCCCCGGGGCCCTCGGCGAAGGACAGGAGCCGCACCTCCACCTGGATGCCCGGGTAGAGGCGGCGAAAATCGGCCAGGGCCCGGTCCAGCAGTTTCCGGTAGCTGGGGCGCTGGGTGTCGTCGGCTACGAAGGTCATGGGATCCAGTACCGGCTCCCACAGGGGCCAGGGGTAATCCCACAGGACGATGGTTTCCTCGTAGTCGGGGGGCAGTTCCACAGCCCGGAACTCGGGAGATTCCTGCCACGGCAGGGGCAGGCGCAAGTCTTCCCGGCCGCCCAGCCAGGCCAGGGCGGCGGCCAGCAACACAACAATGCCGATGGTGAATGCAAGCCACGGGCGACCTTTCCGCCGGTCATTCACATCCATCACTCCGGGAAATAGATCAGGCGCTGGCCGTCCCGGCTCAGTTCACCGGACGGCGGCAGGCCGTAGAAGGCATGCAGGTCGGCAATGCTCCTTTCCGTTGCGGGGCCGAAGCGGCCGTCCACGGATCCCGGGTCGAAGCCCGCCTGGCGCAGGCGCAGCTGCATCACCAAAATGAACTTGCCCGAGCCGCCGCCGATGCTGGGGCGGGGCGCCACCGACGGCAGGGGGCCGTAGATGGTGACGGGCGTGCCGATGGGGATGATGTCGTAAAGTTCCTCCACATCCCGGTTGAACATGCGAATGCAGCCGCCGCTCACGTGCCGGCCGATGGCGTGAGGCTGGTTGGTGCCGTGGATGCCGTAAATGCCCCAAGGCACGTTGAGGCCGTTCCAGCGGGTGCCGAAGCCGCCGCCCCAGTTGGTGCTCTTGTTGGTGACCCGCCACTCGCCGGGAGGAGTGGGGGTGGCCGGCTTGCCCACGGCCACCGGGTACTGCTTGAACACTTCCCCGTCCCGGAACAAGGTCAAAGTCTCGGTGAAGGTGTCGATGACGATGGCGTACTGGTGGCCTGGGTCGCCCCCGTCCCGCCGGGCCGTCCAGAGCCACCACCAGGCGGCCCGCAGGGCGGGGACCGTTCCCTCTTCCTGCCGGACGCCGCAGGCGGGGGCATGGACGTCGCCGGCTGCCACCAGGCGGCTTTCGGGCACCAGGGCGCGGGTCAAGGGCACGACGGGGATGAGCACCAGCATCAAGGAGACGATTAGCATGGCCTTCCACCGGCGCTGCAGGACGGCCATCGGCCCGCCGGCACCCCTCATGGCCTCACCCCAAGGCATGCCTATGCCGGCGGGGTGCGGGCCTATGCTTGAGCCCCGGTTCTTCGGTGCCCGTGTTTCAGGCTTGAGGGCGTTTGTTGAAGGTCAGGACCAGCCCAGGGCCCTGCCCACCACGGTGAAGACGTCGGCCACCGAGGCGGCGGAGGCGGCGGCCCGGCGGGCATCCCGGCCCCAGGCCAGCAAGGGTACTGGGTTGTAGGTGTGGGTGCGGGTAGTCATGTCTTCCAGGTTGCCGTGATCGCTGGTGACCAGGAGCAGGGCATCGGCCGGCAGCAGATCCAGGAGGGCGTCCAGGAAGGCGTCCAGCACGAGGAGCAGTTCTTCCGGCGCCAGGTCCAGGCGCCGGTGGCCCACCAGGTCGGTCAGGAAGTGCTCAAAGAAGACCAGATCGTGGTTCGCCAGGGCCCGCACCGCCACGGCGGCGGCATCCCGGGGCGAGCGGATCACGGCGGGCGGGTTGATTGGGCCCGGCCTGGCGGAGCGGTACCAGATGTCCAGCCACCGGCCCGTCACGTCGTGGTACAAGGCCCGGCCGGCGGCCAGATCCTCTTCGTCCTGCAGGCGCAAACCGGCCGCCAGGGCAGCGGCGGTGGTGGCCGACGGGCGCACCCGCCGTGCCCGCCGCCCGCGCGGCGGCGGGTCCCCGGCATCTGTTGACTGGACCCGCGAATATGGTATTTTGTCTAAACCGGTGACAAGCCTGATGTAGGACCGGTTGAAGGAATTCAAGAATACGGCCCGCCCGCCGTGGCGTATGGTGCGCAGGAACATATTGTCGGCCTGCAGCAGCCGCAGCAGCGACGGTGTCGGGTAGGCGCTCAGATGACGCCCTAGCAGGGCGGGGGCGTTGATCCCTGTGAGCATGGCCGTCTGCCCCGTGGCGCTTTGGGGCAGTCCCGGCACCCCCAGGCGGGCATCCAAGGCCAAGGCGACGCCGCCGGCGGTGGGACGCGGCCCGGCAAAGCGAACCCCAGGCGGGCCGCCGCTCATCAGCTGCAGAGCCGGCATCGCCACCCGCACAAAAGGGTTGCTGTGGGGATCGGCATCACCCAGTCCAATGCCATCGATGAATACAACCAGAACCGGCATTACGGCGCCCTCCGCCCCGGCCATGGGAAATGAGGTAGACCCGTGACCATTGAGATGTGGCTGGTATTAGGCTTATTGTTTCTTGCCCTCATCGCCTTCGCCCGCCAGTGGGTGGACCCGGAGCTGGTTTCCCTCAGCATCCTGGGCCTCCTGCTCCTCACCGGCCTGGTGGACAGCGAGCAGGCGGTGGCGGGCTTCGGCCATCCGGCCGTGGTTACGGTGGTGTCCATGTTCGTCCTGGGCACCGGCCTCATCAAAACGGGCGTAGCCCACACTTTGGGCCAGGCCATGAGCCGGCTGGCCGGGCGGACGGAAACGGGCCTCATCATCGTCACCATGGTCACCGTAGGCCTGATGTCGGCCTTTATGAACAATATCGCCGCCTGCGCCATCCTGCTGCCGGTAGTAATGAACATGGCCCGGGAAGCCCAGGTGGCCCCCACCCGTTTGCTCATACCTTTGTCTTTCGGATCCCTGCTGGGCGGGTTGACTACTTTGATCGGCACCCCGCCCAACTTGATCGTCAGCACCGCCCTGCCCCAGCATGGCTTCGAAGCCTTCCGGATGTTCGACTTCCTGCCCACGGGGCTGGCCGTCTTGGCCATCGGCGTGGCCTTCATGGTGCTGGTAGGCAGGCACCTGCTGCCCAAACGGGAGCCCGAGGAAGACCTGTTCGAAAAATACCGGGTGCGGGAATACCTGACGGAAATCACCATCCTGCCCGATTCGGACCTGGTGAATGTGCCCCTGGCCGAATCGGGCCTGGGTGCCGAACTGGGGCTGCAGGTGGTGGGCATCGTGCGCAACCGGCGGACGGTGCTGTCGCCCCGGCCTTCCTTCGTGCTCCATGCCGGCGACGTCCTCATCGTGGAGTCATCAGTGGAGGATCTGATGAAAGTCCGGCGCACGCCGGGCCTGGAAATTCACCCCGAGGCGGAGTTGAGCGCCGAAGACCTGCAATCCCCCGACACCCTGCTGGTGGAAGCCCTGGTGGCGCCCCGCTCCCGCCTGGCCGGCCGGACGCCCAAGCAGGTGGCCTTCCGCCACCGCTACGGGGTGACCATCCTGGCGGTGCGCCGGCAGGGCCGTACCTTGCGCAGCCGCCTCAACCAGATCCAGTTCCGCTTCGGCGACACCCTGCTGCTCCAGGGTCGGAAGGAGCGGTTCGACGAGATCGGCAAGGGCTCCGACTTGATCATCTTGGGGGCCCTGCCCTTCGAGGAGCGGCGCGGCAGCAAGGCGGCCCTGGCGGTGGCCATCATGGCAGCTACGGTGGGGGTGTCGGCCATGGGCTGGATGCCCGTGGCCGGCGTCGCCCCCATCGGCGCCCTGCTCATGGTGCTGACGGGCTGCCTGCGGGTGCAGGAGGCCTATGACGCCATCGAGTGGCGCATTGTCTTCTTGATCGGCGGCATGCTGCCCCTGGGCACGGCCATGGAGACCACCGGGACCGCCGCCTTCATCGCCGAAAGAATCACCACGGGCCTGGGCGCCTTCGGCCCCCATGCGGTGATGCTGGGCATCATGGTGGTCACCGCCGCCATCACCCAGGTGGTGTCCAATGCGGCCACCGCTGTCTTGATGGCGCCCTTAGCCATTTCGGCGGCCCTAAATATGGGGATTGCGCCCCACGCCTTCGTCATGGCAGTGGCCGTCGGCGCCTCCACGGCCTTCATCACACCCATCGGCCACCAGTCCAACGTCCTGGTCTACGGCGCCGGGGACTACCAGTTCCTCGACTTCACCCGGGTGGGCCTGCCCCTGACGGTGCTTATCGCCGTGGTGATGACCTTTCTGATTCCTCTATTTTGGCCTTTTTGAGCTCCGCCTGGATGGTGTCGTGGAGCAGGCCGTTGGTGGCCAGAATGTCGGGGTAGTGGGGATCGAAGGGACGCCCGTCCAGATGGGTCACCCGGCCGCCGGCCTCGGTGACCAGCAGCACGCCGGCCGAGGTATCCCACGGCCGCAGGCTCAGCTCCCAGAAGGCGGTCAAGCGCCCGGCGGCCACGTAGGCCAGGGACAAGGCGGCGGACCCCAGGGTGCGCACGTTGCGGCTTTGGGAGGCCAGGCGCTGGAACTGGGTCAGGTTGCGGCGCTCCCGGCCGCTGGGGTCCCAGGGCAGCCCCGTAGCCAGCAGGGCGTGGCTCAGGTTGTCGTCGGCCGACACTTGGAGCCGCCGGCCGTTCACATAGGCGCCGCCGCCCCGGACGGCGTGGAAAGTTTCGTTCCGGTTGGGATCCAAGACCACGCCTACCTGAATGGCGTCTTCGTACAGGCAGGCGATGCTGACGGCGTAGAAGGGCACCCCGTGGACGAAGTTGGTGGTGCCGTCCAAAGGATCGATGTACCATCGCCACGGGGAGCCGGGCTGCTTCCCTGCCGGCACCGGCGCCGCGGGGGCCGCTGCCCCCGCCGTGCCGTCCGCCCCGGCGGGCATGGTAGCCCCTGGGGCGTTCTGGGCAGCACCCCCGGCCTTGGCCGCCGTCCAGGTGCCTTCCTCGCCGATGATTTGATGGGTGGGGAAAGCGGCCGCCAGCACACTACGGGCCGCCTCTTCGGCGGCCAGGTCGGCGGCGGACACCAGGTCGGTGTGGGAGCTTTTCAACCTTATGTCTTTAACGTCGCCGGCGTTGAGCCGCAGCATGGCCGCAGCCGCCCGGGCCGCGGCCAAGGCTGCCTCCAGCAGTTCCTCCGACTTCAAATCCAAGTCCTCCGTTTTCAAGCCAGCCCCAGGGCCCGCTTGGCCCGGTCGGACATCATGTCGTGCTTCCACGGCGGGGACCAGACCAGGTTGACGTTGGCCTCTTCCACCCCGGGCACGGCCTCCACCGCTTCCTTGACCTGGGCGACGATTTGCGGTGCCGCAGGGCAGCCCATGGCCGTCAGGGTCATGTCGATGTCCACTTTACCTTGGTCGATTTCCACTTTGTAGATCAAGCCCAGTTCCACCAAGTTAATGGGGATCTCCGGGTCCTTAACGGTTTTCAAGGCCTCGCGGACCTGTTCCTCGGTCACCAATGCCATCGCCTCCCCCTTGTGGTTTACCATATCGGTCTTCCCCGGCCAACTGCTGGAAGTGACGGCTGTCCAGCCAGAGGAGCAGGGCCCCGGCCCCCAAGGCCGCAACGGCGGCCAGGGCGGCCCAGCCCCGGCCCGGCGTCAGGTACATGACCCCCCGCACCAGCACGAGGAAGAGCAAGGTGCGCAGCACCACGGAAAAGCGGGGCCAGCGGGTGCGGCGCCGCCACCAGATGGTGTCGGTGATGAAGGCGCCGAAAAAGCCCAGGGCCGTATACAGGACGCCCAGCCAGGCAGTCCAGCCGCCGGCGGTGGTCTCAAGCCCCAACTTGGTACCCCGCCCCCTGGACGGCCTGCCGGATGGCCTCGTCGTCGACGCCGGCCCGGGACCGGATCTTGGCTTCCCCGGCCTCCAAATCGACGTTTACTTCTTCCACGCCGGGCAGGCCCGACAGGGCCTTCTCCACGGCAGCCCGGCAGTGGTTGCAGGACATGCCGATTACTTTGACAGTCTGCACTTGGCTCATGGTTCAGACTCCTCCTGGTCGTGTTGTTGCGGCTGAATCGCTGGGTTCCCGGCCCCCGGTCAGAGGCCGGCCATGGGATCGTAGCGCTTCAGCAAGCCGGCGTTGGTCACCACCGACACGGAACTGAAGGCCATGGCGGCGCCGGCGATGATGGGGTTCAAGAACCCCAGGGCCGCCAGGGGAATCCCCAGGGCATTGTAAAAGAAGGCCCAGAACAAGTTCTGGCGGATCTTGCCCATGGTGGCCCGGCTCAGGCGGATGGCGGCGGGGACACCCCGCACGTCGCCCCGCATGAGGGTGATGTGGGCCGCCTCCATGGCCACATCGGTACCGGTGCCGATGGCCATGCCCACGTCGGCGGCGGCCAGGGCCGGGGCATCGTTGATGCCGTCGCCCACCATGACCACGCTGTGGCCTTGGGCCTTCAACTGCTGCACCGTCTCGGCCTTGCCCTCGGGCAACACCTCGGCCAGCACCCGCTGGGCGGGGATGCCCACCTGGCGGGCGATGGCCAGAGCGGTACGCCGATTGTCGCCCGTCAGCATGTACACGTCAATGCCCATCTGGTGGAGGGCTTCCACCGCCGCCGCCGCCTCCTCCTTGAGGGTGTCGGCCACGGCCACCACGCCGGCGGGCCGGCCGTCCACCGCCAGCAGGACGGCGGATTTCCCTTCCTCCTGGAGCTGGGCCAGGGTGTCCGCCAGTACGGCGGTGTCGATGCCTTCCCGTTCCATGAGCAGGGCGTTGCCCAGGAGCACCATGCGGCCGTCCACCTGGGCCCGGATGCCCAGGCCGGGCATGGCGGTGAAGTCGTCGGCATCCCCTTCACCCAGCCCCTGGGCCCGGGCCGCCTGGATGATGGCGGCGGCCAGGGGATGCTCCGAGCGGTTTTCCGCCCGGGCGGCCAGATCCAGTACTTCCTCCTCGGTAAAGCCGGGCGCCGCCATCACGTCGGTCAGCACGGGGCGGCCCATGGTCAAAGTGCCCGTCTTGTCGAACACCACGGCCGAAGCCTTGTGCACCTTCTCCAGGTGCTCGCCGCCCCGGATCAAGATGCCCTTCTCGGCTCCCAGACCGGTGCCCACCATCAAGGCCGTGGGCGTGGCCAGGCCAAGGGCGCAGGGACAGGCCAGCACCAGCACCGCCACGGTGTTCACCAGGGCCCGGGTGACGGGCTCGGGATGGCCTTGGCTGACGCCGTAGATGTACCAGCCGGCGAAGGTCACCAGGGCGATGACCAGCACCACCTGGACGAAGTAGGCCGAAATGGTGTCGGCCAGCCGCTGCACCGGCGCCCGGGAAGCCTGGGCTTCCTCCACCACGCGGATGATGCGGGCCAGGGCCGTGTCGCTGCCCACCCGGGTGGCGGTGAAGACGAAGGAGCCGTGGGTGTTGACGGTGCCGCCGATGACCTCGTCGCCGGCCACCTTATCCACGGGCATGCTCTCGCCCGTCAGCATGGACTCGTCGATGGCCGAGGCGCCCGACTGAATGACGCCGTCCACCGGGATGCGCTCGCCGGGGCGGACCACCACCAGGTCGCCGGGCTGCACCTGCTCGGCCGGCACTTCCACCTCGGCGCCGTTGCGCAGCAGCCGGGCGGTCACGGCCCGGAGGCCCATGAGGCGGCGAATGGCTTCGGAAGTGTGGCCCCGCTGCCGGGCTTCCAGCCAGCGGCCCAGGACCACCAGGGTCAAGATGACGGCCGAAGCCTCAAAGTATAGGCCGGTGATGCCCAGCCGCTGCCCCCACAGCACTGAAGCCACGCTGTACAGGTAGGCGGAGCTGGTACCCATGACCACCAAGGTGGACATGTTGGCGGTGCGGGCCTTGAGCTTCTGCCAGGCATCCTGGTAGAACTGCCAGCCGGCCAGGATCTGCACCGGCGTGGCCAGGGCCCACTGGAGCCAGCCGTTGTTCAGCAGCTGGATAAAGGGGTTGGTGGTGGGCGCAAAGTGGCCCGCCATTGAAAGGACCAGCGGCAATGTAAATACTGCGGAAATGGCAAAGATGCGGCGCTGGCGGGCGATTTCCCGCTCCCGCTCCTCCCGCTGCCGCCGGGCCTCCTCGGCGGGATCCAGCACTTGCTCCGCCCCGTAGCCGACATTGACGACGGCTTCCACCAAGGCTGCCGGCGTGGCGCCGGCGGTCCGGACGGCGGCGCTGTGGGTGGCCAGGTTGACGTTGACATCCACCACGCCGGGCACCCGGCGCAGGGCCTGCTCCACCCGGTTGACGCAGGCGGCGCAGGTCATCCCCTCGATGGCCAGCCTCACCTGGGGGGCGTCCTTCTCAGCGACGGCGACAGCGCCGTTGGCGGCGCCGCCCGCCTTTTCCAATTTTTCCGTTTCCTTTGAGTCCACTGTATCTACTCGGCGGGTGTCTTCCACTGGGGTCACCTCCTCATCGAGTGAACCTCTCAACGGGTGAAGCGTTCGATGGCCGCCATGAGTTCATCGATTTTAGTATGGTCATCGCCGCTGCGGATGGCGTCGGCGACGCAACTCCTGGTATGGCCGGCCAGCAGGACCAGGCCCACCCGGTGCAGGGCGGCTTGGATGGCGCTCACCTGGGTCAGCACATCGATGCAGTAGCGGCCTTCCGACACCATGCGCTGGAGGCCCCTGACCTGCCCTTCGATGCGCCGCAGGCGGGCCAGCAAATCTTCCTTGTCTTGGTGGTAACCGGGAACTTCCTTGTGTTCGTGATTTTCAGGAATGGTATGGGTGGTCATGCATAGGTTCCTCCGATGGGTTGTTTGGGTTCAGGCTATTCCGCCTTGCGATACCGATACCCTGTAGGGGTATACTTAACCCAACCATATCGGTTCCACCCCACCTGTGTCAAGCTGCCGGTGCTGAAACCCAATCCTTGACCCGTCAAATCCGGCCGAAGGGTGCCGGAATCTGAGGTTTTGGGCAGGTGGGCCGACAGTTTGCTTCACATCATGCATCCATGTTTGCGGAATGAGGCTGATTTAGAGGGTATCGGACCGGCTCTTGCCCTCAAAAACTTGCCCTTCCGGTATCAAATCCTCAGCGAATAACCCAAACGCCTCAAAAATGATGCCTATTGAAATTGCGTTTTTGGGCGATAGGAGAGAAATTTCGCGGGCCCGAGCAGGAATCAGCCGGGCAGGCCGGTAGCGGCCAGCAGCTGGGCCCACAGTTCCGGGGCGTGCCGGTCCAGCCGGAGCACCCCGCCCTGGCGGTTGATGACGGCGTGCTCCGTCATGCCTTCGGCGATCAAGGTGCCGGGCGGCAGCGGGTTTTCCTGGCCGGGCGCCTCTTCGTGCAGCTTGATCTCATAGGAAAAA
>DATGRI010000061.1 GCA_035303785.1 Sphingobacteriaceae bacterium | reverse complement strand
CATGACCCATGTGGACTCGGTGCTGTACATCATCGAATTGACCAAGGGTGACGGTGAAGCGGCTACCCCGGAGGACATCACCATTACCGGCACGGGCGGCCAGCAGCTGGGCTACGACGCCGATGGCGGTTTCTTCTACTGGGGGCCGCAGACCGGGATCCAGTTCGGCGGTTGCGACCAGCAGTCGTCGACCCAGCCCTGCGCCAACGATACGGAAACCACCAACTTTGAAGCCACTGTCCATAAAGCCGGAACCAGGTTCACCATCGAGGCCTACGCTGTCCAGCTGAAAGGCACGCCCCAGGGCGTCCTGATCAAGGGCAACTGACGGTGAGAAGACCGGACTCCGGGCAGGAGGCGGGGCTCCAGGGAGCCCCGCCCCGCCCCGGGCCGGGTTGATGATGGGCAAAGGGGCACTCATGAAGGCAGGCGGAGGTGACAAGGCCGATGGGTTCCAGGCATAGCCCGCAGATGGGCATGCAGGCAAGAGGCCTCTTTGGCCTTCTGGCCGGCGCCCTGATCCTTGGCATCATTTGGGGTTTCATAGTACGGCCGGCCATCGCCCAACTTGACGGCGGGCGGGGACCCGGAGAGTCCAGGCGCATTTCCAATATTCTGACGGCAACCCTTTCAGCGGAAATCATCGACGAGGAGCCCGGCGGCGGCGAACCCGGCGGACCTGGACCTGGCGGCGGCGCCGGCGCCGGCGGTGGCGGTGGCGCTGGGAGCGACGAGGTGGCCGAGGAAGAAGCGCCCCAGCCGGCGGCAGTGGCTACGCCCATTTCTCCCGGTTCGGCGGCGACGGTTGGTACCGACGATGGGTTGTTTGAAGTCACCGTGCCGGCCGGCGCAACGAGGACGGCTGCAATCCTGAGTGTGACCCCGGTGGCACCCGGGGAGCAGCCGGCGCCGGGTGCGGGCCTGATCAAGATCTTCGACCGGATGTACCAGGTCCTTGTGGAGGATGCCGCGGGCAATCCCATTCGCCGGTTCGACCGGCCGCTGATCTTGACTCACCGCTACAACGCCGCCGATTTGCCGGCGGGCGCAGACCCCGACGACCTGCTGATCTTCTATTGGGACCAAGCCTTGGCCAACTGGATTGCCTTGCCGTCGCGGGTGGAAGATGGCCGGGTCACCGCCTTCACCGACCACCTGACGATCTTTGCGCTGATGGCGGCGCCGGGACTGGGCGTGCCCCGGGACTTGGCGGGCCACTGGGCTGAAGCCCACGTGCTGAAGCTGGTCAGTCTAGGAGCAGTAACAGGATTTGAAGACGGGACCTTCAGGCCCCATCTGAATGTGACCCGGGCCCAGTTCACCGTCATGTTGAGCAGGGCCATGGGGCTGAGGCCCGTAGCCGAGCCTGACCTGGACTTCACCGACGCGGTGCCCGACTGGGCAGCGGGCTACGTGGCCGCGGCGGCAGCCCGGGGTCTGGTGACGGGCTACGACGACGGCACCTTCCGTCCCGACGAGAACATCACACGGGAGCAGTTGGCGGTGATGACGGCGCGGGCGCTGGGAGCCGGAGCCCCCGGGCCTGCCCTGACCTTCGCCGATGCGGACCAGGTGTCGCCCTGGGCCGTGGACGGGGTCTCCCGGGCGGCGGCCGTGGGCATCGTGACCGGATACGAGGACAACACCTTCCGGCCCCAGGGCAAGGCCACCCGGGCTGAAGCGGCAACTATGATATCCCGGTTGGTGGATCGCCTGGCCGCGGGAAGGGAATAGCAGCACCCCAGCAGGAACCGACACCGGGAGCCGGGGGCTGGCCCAATCCAGCCTCCGGTTCTTTGTGTCTGCGTATAATTCCAGGGCAACGGGACCGGCCAAGACCGATATAATATGGGACCAGCAGCCGGCAATTTTCTTTTGCGGCCTGGGGCGCCACTGCCGCAGGGGAGGGAGCACCGCCTTGGTCAGCACTGCAGCCCTCGTCTTCATGGTGATCTCTGCCGCTATCGTCTTTTTGGTCCCCGTGGGACTCGTGTGGGCAATGCGCCGGCGGGGCGCCATCGCCCTGCGCCCGGTGGCGGTGGGTGCGGCGGTGTTCATCGTCAGCCAGGTGCTGACGCGTATCCCATTGCTGAACTATCTAAGCGAGCAGCCTTGGTTTCCGGCCGCCGGCAGTGTGGCCGGCGTGTTGTTGCTGGCCTTCAGCGCCGGCCTCTTTGAAGAAACTGGTCGCCTGATCGGCTTCAAGTACTTCCT
Source organism: Sphingobacteriaceae bacterium (assembly GCA_035303785.1). Lineage (GTDB taxonomy): Bacteria > Bacillota > Sulfobacillia > Thermaerobacterales > RSA17 > DATGRI01. The sequence goes on along the minus strand of DATGRI010000061.1, from coordinate 17,825 downwards.
GCGGAAGCACCGACGCTGGAACGACGGCGTGGCCTTCGGCCTGGGCCACGGGGGCATTGAGGCCATCCTCCTGGTGGGGACTACCTACATCATGAACATCCTCATGAGCCTGGCCATCAACGGCGGCACCTTCGACGTTGCCTTCGGCCAAAACCTGGGTCCCCAGGCCGCCGAAATAAAAGAACTGTTGACCGGCACGCCGCCCGTCCACTTCCTCCTGGGGGGACTGGAGCGGCTGTTCACCTTGGCCATCCATGTCGCCTTGTCCCTGGTGGTGCTGTACGGAGTGGTTAGGGGGCAGGCCCGCTTCTGGCTGCTGGCCATCCTGCTCCACGGCGTCGTCAATTTGTCGGTGTTTTTCATCGTGCAGCCCGGCTACGGCATCTGGCTGGCCGAAGGATACTTGCTCCTCTGCGCGGTGGCGGCGTTGGTGTTCATCCGCAGATCCCGCGACAGTTTTTTCGGAAAAGAAGAATTGCCATACCCGAGATAAAACGGTAAAACAAGAAACACAAGGGGACTCATCCTCATACCCATCTAGAAGGGGAGGGAAAAGATGTCCACCAAGAACTTGGAACTGATGGAAAAGCGGGTCGGGCCTTTGGGCAGCGGCGAGACGTCCTTGGAAATCAACGGCCAGACCTATGAACTGTGGGAACTGATGAAGCTGCTGGGCCTCATCACCGAGGGCAGCGTGCGCCCCATCGACGCCTTCCACCTGGCCGATGAGGACGTGTACGCCATCCGCTACCTGGATGTTCTGGCCCGGTCCATCGTGGTCCACGAATTCGATGCCGATTTCCGCTACAAGCGGGAGATCCGCGTCCACCTGGCGGAAATCATGGGCGAAGATGAGTACTTCGACTTCCCCTGGACCATCAACTGTCCTTGGACCATCTGAGCCCTGGGGAGCGGTGCTCCGGGGGCGCTGAGCCCCCGGGGGCATTGGTCCCCAGGGGGCTCCATCGAGCTTGACTCTACCCGAGCCGGGGCCCAAAGAGCCGGAGGCCCCGGTCTTGATTCCTGCCCGGTCATTATTGTCCACTGGCCGTAAAGCCTCACTAAGCCGTGGAGGAGTTGCCTCCCGAGCCGTGGAAAAAAGTGGAGAGCCCCAGGCCTGGGAGGTTCGTCATTGAAAATTCTGTGTTCCGGTGATTTGCACATTGGGCGCAGGGCATCCCGCCTGCCCGCCACCGTTGCCGGTCTGGACGGCAGGGCCTTTACCGCGTCCCAAGCCTGGCTGGATTTGGTCGAAACCGCCCTGGACCTGCAGGTGGATCTGGTCCTGCTGTCGGGCGACGTGGTGGACCGGGCCAACCGCTACTTCGAGGCCTTCGGGCCCTTGGAGCAAGGCTTGTCCGCCTTGGCCCAAGCCCAAATCCCCGTGGTGGCCGTAGCCGGCAACCACGATTTCGATGTCCTGCCCAAACTGGCCCGTTCTTTTGAAGCGGAAAAGTTCCGCCTGCTGGGCGCCCGCGGGCAATGGGAGCGCCACACCATATATAAGGACGGAAGGGCCGTCCTCCACATCGACGGCTGGTCATTTCCCGATCAGTATGTGCGTCAGGACCCTCTGGCGGGGTACCGGCCCGACCCGGCCGATGGGGTGCCCGTCATCGGCCTGCTCCACTGCGACCTGGACAAGCCCCAAAGCCTCTACGCGCCCGTGGCTTCGGCCGATTTGCAGCGAATGCCCGTATCCTTTTGGCTGCTGGGCCACATCCACGGGCCTATGCTCCGGCAGGAGGCGGGGCGGCCCGGCCTGCTGTACCCCGGCTCGCCCATGGCTTTGGATCCCGGTGAGCCGGGCCTCCACGGCCCGTGGCTCCTCACCGTGGAGCCGGATGGTGCCATAGAGGTCCAGCAGCTTCCCCGTTCCCGGGTTCGTTATGAAACGGTAAACGTGGATTTGACGGGGCTCGCCGACCTAAATGCTGTGGACGAGCGTATTGCCGAAACCCTCAGCAGGCGCTTGGCGGCAGCCGTGCTGGAACAGGGTGACTCCCTCCGGTGCCTGGTGGCTACCCTAAATCTTCACGGGGCTACGCCCCTTCACCGCAGCCTATCCGGCCTGTCGTCAGAATTGTCCGATCTGGACCCCCGCCATCAGGATGCCGTGGCCGTGGTGGGTGCTCTCTGGGTGAACACCCGCCCGCCCCGGGATTTGGCGGCCTTGGCCGAGAAGCCTGGCCCGCCGGGGGTGCTGGCCAAAGACCTTTTGGCCCTGGGCAGGCCCGGGGATCCCCGGCGGGAGGAGTTGCTGGCGGCGGCCCGGTCGGTGGTGGAGGGCGCATACCACGGCTTCCGCAGCGAACTGAATTTGCCCTTCGGCCTTCATCCTGCCGCCTTGCTGCGGGGAACAGGCTCGGGCGGCGGGACCGGCGACGGCCCCGATGCCGGCCAGGGTGACGCCGGCCCAGACGACATCTTGGCGGCCCTGCTGGAACAGCAAGGCCTGCTGCTCCTGGATGAATTGCTGGCGCAAAGGGAGGAGGAGGCCTGATGCCCCGGCAGTCCTTGGTCTTCACCCAATTGGCCGTGGAGCGGATGCCGGGCTTCCGCCGGGAAGGGTTTACCCTGGAAGACCTAGCGCCGGGGGTCAACATCATTTTCGGGCCCAACGGCTCGGGCAAGACCACCTCGGCCAGGGCCATCCGCGGCCTCCTCTGGCCCGACACCTTGAAGGCCGGCTCCATGGTGTTCGGCCGGGTTGTTTGGAACGGCAAACCCGGCATCGCCCGCTTCGAAGCCGGTCGGGTCCAGTGGCACCTGGACGGGCGCCAGGCCGACGGGCCCCGCCTGGGGGGCATCCAGCGGGACAGCTACTATTTGTCGTTGGCCGAACTGCTCCAGGTGACCGAAGGGGGCCGCTCCTTCGCCCAGCAGATAATGAGGGAATCGGTGGGCGGCTACGATCTCCGCCGGGCGGTGAAGGATCTGGAGTTCGACCGGAACCCTCCCGGCACAACCACCCTGCGAAACAACTTGAAGAGCGCCCGGACCGAACTGGAGGACATTCGCCGGGAAATGGAGACCCTGGCCGCCGATGAAGAGCGGCTGAAGGTCTTGTCCGCTGAACTGGATGGGGCGCGCCGGGCGCAAATGGACTTGGAGCGCCTCCAGGCGGCCCGGGAAGTGGTCGTCCGCCGGCGCGAACTGGCTCAACTGCAGGAATGGCTGGAGCAGCAGCCCCCGTGGATGCAGCACCTGAAAGGCGACGAAGGAGACCGCCTCCAGCAGTGGGCCCGGCGTCTCCGGGATTTGGCAGAGGAGCAGCGGGAGGCACTGTTGCGGCTGGAGGCAGCCGAGAAGGCCTTGCAGGCTGCCGGCTTGCCCGACGAAGGCATTCCCCTGCATCAGTTGCAAGCCTGGAAAGAGTCCCTCCAAGAACTGCGGGATTTGGAAAAAAGCATGGAGCAGGCCCAGCGGGACCTGGCTGTCCATCAGGATCGGCAGGCGGAAGCAGCGCAACGCCTGGGGGGCGCTGTGGACCCGGCCACCATCGCTGCCATCGAGGGCCGGAATTTGGACGCTCTCCACCAGTTGGCTTCCAAACACGACAATCTGGCAAGCCACATCCGGCAAATTGAAAGCGAATTGAGGGCCCTGGCACCCACCTTGGAAGGGGATGCCGAAGCCGGCTGGGCGCCCGGCACCCAAGGGTTTGCTGCGGCAAACCACAAGCCCGAACCTGATCCCGAAACCTTGCGCCAGGGCATAGCCTTCCTGCGCCGCTGGCTGACGGCCGAAGCTGTGCCTCAAGTCGCCGGTTTCCCCTTGTTTCGCTGGGGCGGGTTCGTAGTCGCCGGCTACCTATTCGTAATGGGTGCTTACCGCCTTGCCATCGGCCAGCCTTCCCTGGCCGTGGCCTTCCTTCTCCCTGCCCTGGCGGCGGGGGCTCTGGCTTTCGTGTTCGGACGCCGTTGGGGAGGGGGTGCCGGCAGCCAGGACGTTTACCAGGCCGAGTACGAAAGCTTAAACCTGGACCAACGCCCCAAGGAATGGACGCCGGAAGCGGTGACCGCCCTCCTGCAGGACCTGATGGGGCAGCTGCAGGAGGCTGAGGCCCGCATCTCCGCCCGGCAGCGTCAGGAGCACTTGAAGCGGCAGTTGGGGATTCTCCAGGCCGGTATGGAGGAAATGGTCGAACAGCGACGCCAACTGGCCGCAGAGATGGGCCTGCCCGCCGATGCCGGGGTCAGGGAACTTCCGTGGCTGCTGGAAAGGCTGAAAGAGTGGCAGGACGCCGACCGCTCCATCAAGGATTTGGTGATCCGGCTGGACCATGACCAGAGGGAGCAGCAACGACTGCTGGCCCAATTCCGGGAGCAATGGGCTCCCTTCGGCTTCACCACATTGGACGACGCTGCAACGGTGGCCGGTGCCCTGGCCGAATTGGAGCAGCGGGCCCAGCAATGGCAGCAGGCCGGCAGGGACAAAGAGGAGGCCCAGCGGGATGCTGCCAGAGCTTCCGAAGCAATCCACCGCCTGGAGGATGAGCGCCGGGCGTTGTTCCGGCGCCTGGAGATGGATCCCGACGATGGGTCCTTCGAAGAGCTTTTGCACCAGTCATTGGAGGGGCTTACCCAATACCAGGAGCAGCAGCGCCGCGCCTACGCCGCTCAGACGGCCCTGGCCGACGCCGAGGCCACGGCTCAGGAACTGCAATGTGACGAGGCTGTGCTGGCCCTGCCCCTGCCGGAACTGGACGCCCGCCTTGCCGTCGCCCGGGAGCAGGCCGGCCGCTACGAGGAACTCTTCGCGAAAGCCAAGGAGATCGAAGCCAAGGTGAAGGCGGCCAAGGCCGGCACCAGCCTCCAGGACGCCTTGGCCCGCTATGACGATGCCCATGAAGCCTTGCGGTCCTTATTCCAGGAGACGGTGCGCCGCCGCCTGGGCAAGCTGCTGGCCGACCATGTTCATGGGGTCACCCGGGATCAGGAGCGCCCGGCGGTGTTCCACCGGGCCCGGGAATTGTTCGCCGCCATTACCAAGGGCCGGTACCGCCTGGAATTGGATGAGGAGGACGGTGAACCGGTCTTCCGGGCCGAAGACCGGACGACGGGCGAAATCCGGTCCCTGGATGAGTTGTCCGACGGCACGCGGTTGCAGTTGCTGCTGGCCGTTAGGGTGGCCTTTGCCGAAAGTCAGGAGGACGGCCTGCGCCTGCCCCTGATCCTGGACGAGGTGCTGGCCAACAGCGACGACGAGCGGGCCGGCGCCCTCATCGATGCGGTGCTGACCCTGGCCCGGGACGGCCGGCAAATCTTCTACTTTACGGCCCAGGCCGACGAGGTGGCCAAGTGGCAGGCAGCCTTCGCCGCCGTCAACGGCGCCGCTGGGGAAGCCGCTGCTGCCGCCGGCGCCGCGGCGGCCCTAGACGGCTCCGCCGCCATCCCCCTGACTTTCAAGATCATCGACTTGGCCCGGGTGCGGGCCGGGGCGTCGGCAGCCGCCCGGCCGCTGCCCGATTTTTCCGCCTTGATGGAAGACCGGCCGGTGCTCGATGAAGTCCCGGCGCCGGGCGACATGGACTACCTGGCCTACGGGCGACTCCTGCAGGTGCCCGCCATCGACCCCTTCGCACCGGTGGAAAGCGTCCACCTATGGCATCTCTTGTCGGATGCTGAGGATCTGTACCTTCTGTTGAAGATGGGAGTGCAGACCTGGGGGCCGCTCCAAACCTTGGCCTCCACGGGGGCTGCCGCCCGTTGGGAGCCCAGGCTGCGGGAAGCCTTCGCCAGGGCCGCGGCGGGTGCCCAGGTGGTGGAGGCGCTCCTTTCCGCCTGGTGCATCGGCCGCGGCCTGCCCGTAGATAGGGATGTGCTGGTGGCTTCCCAAGCGGTTTCGGACACCTTTATCGACCGGGTCACCGATTTGGCCGGCCGGCTCGGCGGGGACGCCAAAGCCCTGCTGGCCGCTCTTGCCGACAAACAGGTACCCCGCTTCAAGACGGCGGCGCGGGAAAAGTTGGCCCGGTACTTGGCGGAAAACGGCTATCTGGATGAACGGGATCCCTTATCGCAGGAAGAAGTCAGGGCCCATGCCCTGGCCGCCGCCCAGCCCGGCTTGACCGCCCGACATCTCACCCCTGCCTTGGTGGAGCGCATGCTGGCCGCCGTTACTCACGGCCGGCCCGGCAGCGCCTAGTCCAGATCGGGGCCGTCACCGGGACCTTCCCCTGGGTCGGAATCGGTGCCGCTGTCAGCCTCGGAATCTTCGCCGGCCGGGTCGGAATCGGAATCGGCATCAGTGTTGGCATCGGAATCCGCGTCAGTGTCCGGATCGGAACCGCCTTCGGGATCGGGATCGGTGTCGGAGCCGGCATCGCCACCGGCGCCGGCATCGGCATCGGTCTCGGAGTCAGCATCGCCATCGTCGGCTTCTGGACCAGCATCGGCTTCGACGCCTTCGCCGTCCAGGAGTTCGTCATCGTCCAGGTCTTCCTCGGCCTGCTCCTTTTCCGCCTCCTCTGCCAGGCGGCGGTGGCGCTCGATCTCCGACTGGATGATGCCGCGGATCCGGTTGGCGTCCTCCTTGGCTTTGTTCAGGAAGCTCTCAGCCGGCGGCCGGCCGTAGACCAGCTCGTAGGCGGCGGTTCGGGCCTCCACCAGGTCGACTTCCAGGTAGTAGATGCCGCCGATGGTGCGGTTGGTGCCCGATAGGGTGATGCCCGACAGGTTTTCGGGCGACAGGTTGCGGCCGGCCAGGGCCAACTGCACCATCTGGCTGAAGCCCAGGTTGGTGTCCAAGTTCTCCTGCACCGCCGCCACCATGCTCCGGATCTTGGGCACGTGCTTGATCTGCAGGGCTTCCTTCAGCAGGGCGCTGAGCATCTGCTGCTGGCGCCGCATGCGGCCGAAGTCACCCTCGTTGTCCCGGCGGAAACGCACGTAGTCCAGAGCCTTCTTGCCGTCCAGCCGCTGCAGGCCGGCCTTCAGGTCGATGTTGGTGGGGGGCGTGGCGTAGGGATCGTAGTACTTCATGTCCTTTTCCACGTTGATTTCCACGCCGCCCAGGAGATCCACCATGGTCTTGAAGCCGTTCATGTTGACCACGGCGTAGTATTCCACGGGCACCGCCAGCAGGTCCGACACGGCTTTGACGGTGGCTTCGGCCCCTTGGCCCTTGGGCGCCAGGGAGTAGGCATGGTTGATCTTGTCCCAGCCCCGCCCGTCGATGTAGGCGTAGGTGTCCCTGGGAATGGAGATGAGCCGGGCCTCGTTGGCCTTCGGGTCGAAGGAGGCCAGGATGATGGAGTCCGTCGGGCCCTGGAAGGTGCCGCTGCCCACACCGATCATCAGCACCGTGATGCGGTCGGGCAGTTCTTCCAGGTCGCCGTCGGGGCCGGCCCCTTCCACGGTGCCGAAGCCGTCGTTGTTGAACAGGCCCAGAGCAGAGGGGACCACTTTGGCGCCCACCAGCACCAACAGGACCAGCACGGCCAGCAGCAGGCCCCGCCGGCCGCGGGCGGACTTTCTACCGATAAGCCGTGACATCCAAGCCACCTCTAGTCGGAACGTCGGAAATTCATACTCAGCCGCTTCCGGTCCCGCTCCGGTAAAACCATGGGCCGGAGCGGTCTCTCTATCCTGATGTATGACGCCTGCGGGTGGCTAAAGGTTCCAGAGCCATGGCCCAATTCCTGCCGGCCTCACACCGCCGCCAGGGCCTGCTCCAAGTCGCCGATAATGTCGTCGGCATCCTCCAAGCCTACCGACAGGCGGATCAAGCCCTCGCTGATGCCCATGGCTTCCCGGTTCTGGGGCGGCACCGACCCATGGGTCATGGAAGCCGGATGCTGGATCAACGTGGTCACGTCGCCCAGGCTGACGGCCAGGCGGCACAGCCGCACCCGGTTCAGGGCCGCCGCTGCGGCGTCCCGGCCCCCGGCCACCTCGAAGGACAGCATGGCTCCGGGCCCGTCCATCTGCCCGTCGGCCAGATCCCTCTGGGCGAAGTTGTCCAGCCCCGGATAGTGCACCGCGGTAACCTTGGGGTGCTGGGCCAGGAACCGGGCCACCCGGCCGGCGTTGGCCTGCTGCCGCTCCATCCTCACGGCCAGGGTCTTGAGCCCCCGGGTCAGGAGCCAGGCGTCGAAGGGGGAGATGACGGCCCCCAGGTCCTTCAGGGCGCCCTGACGGGCCTGCAGGCAGAACTCCTCCCGGCCCACCAGCACCCCCGCCACCACATCGCCGTGGCCGCTGATGTATTTGGTGGCGCTGTGGACCACCACGTCGACTCCCAAGGTCAGGGGCCGCTGCAGGTAGGGGGAGGCAAAGGTGTTGTCCACGATGGTGACGGCCCCCACCTCCCGGCCCAAGGCGGCAAACTCCCGCAGGTCAGTCAAGACCATGGTGGGATTGGCGGGGGTTTCGGTGTACAAAACCCGCGTATTGGGGCGGACGGCAGCCCGCCACGCCGCCGGGTCATCGGCCGGCACCGCCGTCACCTCGACGCCCAGTCGCCGGAAATAGTTATGGAACAAATCAAAAGTAGAGCCGTAAATGGTGGTGGGGCACACCACGTGGTCGCCGGCCCGGGCGGCCGTGAGCACGGCGGCGGCAATGGCCCCCATGCCCGAGGCGAAGGCTACGGCGGCTTCGCCTTCCTCCAAGACGGCCATGGCCTGTTCAAACACCTGCTGGGTGGGATTGCCTACGCGGGTGTAGACAAACCCCCTTTGGGCGCCGGCGAAGCGCCCCGCTCCCTGCTCCCAGTTGTCGAAGATAAATGTAGATGAGGCGTAAATGGGCGCCACGCCCGCTCCCGTCAAGGGGCATGTACTGGTGGTCGCCCGGATCAGCCGGGTGTTGAAGGCTTCCCTCTGGCTGTGCTCCTCTGCCGCCATGGTGTCCCTCCTGGATGTTCCTGGTCAAGGTGTTGTTGTCATCTTACCCCCGGCCCCGGAAGGGCGAAAGGGGCGGGCGGGGCTTTCAGCCACACCGCAATCGGTGGTAGGCTGTAGGCTGAGGAATGTTTTCGAGGCGTCACACCACGCGGCAGCACTTAATTCCGTAAGTTAAGGAGGCATACCTATGGCGGACGCAGTGCCACTGCAGGTGTTTTCGGATTACGTATGCCCCTTTTGCTACATCGGCGAAGGCCTGGTGGAAAACCTGATGAAGGAGCAAGACCTCAACCTCGAGGTGACGTGGCGCCCCTTGCAGCTCCGGCCCGACACCCCTGAAAAGGGGATACCTTTGGCCACTTATTTCGCCATGACGCCCGACGAGGTCCGCCACCGCCTGGAGGAACTGCGCCCACGGCTGGAAGAAATGGGCCGCCCCTTCAACCCGCCCACCACCATGGTCAACACCCAGAAAGCCCACCTCCTGGCCGAGTATGCCCGGGACCACGACAAGATGGACGAGGTACGCTCGGCCTTGTTCCGCGCCTTCTGGGCCGAGGGCAAGGACATTTCCAAGGACGACGTCCTGCGGTCCATCGCCAAGAAGGCGGGCTTGGACGCCGATGCGGCCATGGCCAGCGTAGCCAGCGGGGAGCATATGGAGCGGCTGAACGAATCCATCAACGCCGCCAACAGCCTGCGGGTCCGGGATGTGCCGTCCTTTGTGGTGGACCGGCAGCGGCAGATTTCCGGCGCTCTTCCCTATCTCTTCCTGGTGGAAATGATCCGGCATTACACCAGGTGACGGAGCCATTCCGGAGACCCAGGCAATGCCCGGCTTTTCCCACTCCACGCCCCGCTGCAGGCTCGGCATCGACATAGGTGGGACCTTTACTGACTTTGTTCTGGTGGACGAAGCTTCGGCCCGGATAAAGGTGCTCAAGGTGCCTTCGGACGCCGGGGACCCCAACCGGGCTCTTCCCGCCGGCCTGGCGGGCCTGGGCCTGCCGTTGGGCGCCGGGCCGAGGCGGCAAGACGGCGGCCAAACCGGCGGCCCGACCCACGATGCCCGGGCCATCGCCTTTTTAGCCCACGGCACCACGGTGGCCACCAACGCCCTCATCCAGCGCACCGGCGGGCCTGCGGCCCTGCTCACAACGAGGGGTTTTCGGGATTTGCCCGCCATCGGCCGCCAGCAACGCCCGTCCTTGTATGACCTCCATGGGGAGAAGCCCCCGCCCTTGGTTCCCCGGGAGCGCTGCCTGGAGATAACCGAGCGCATGCTGGCCGGCGGACGGGTTCATACGCCCCTGGCGGAAGAAGAGGTGCGCCGGGCGGCGGACCTCCTGCGCCGCAAGCAGGTGAAGGCCGTGGCCGTCTGTTTCCTCCACAGCTATGCCAATCACCGGCACGAACAGCGGGCCGCCGCCATCCTGCGGGAGGAACTGGGGGAGGCGGTCTTTGTCTGCGCCTCCAGCGAACTGCTGCCGGAATTCCGGGAGTATGAAAGGTGGTCCACCACCATCCTCAACGCCTACCTGGCGGCGGTGGTGGGACCCTATTTGGAAGATTTCCGGCAATACGTGCAGGGGGTGGGGATGGAAGCTCGCCCTCTGGTTTCCCTTTCCAACGGTGGCTTGAGCACTGTCGATACCGCCCGGCGGATCCCCCTGGCCACGGCCTTGTCGGGCCCCAGCGCCGGGGTGATGGCTGCCGCCTGGCTGGCCCGGCACGTGAGGACGCCCAACCTGGTCACCTTGGACATGGGGGGCACCAGCACCGATGTGGCCCTGGTCCTGGACGGCGCCCCTACGGAAACGGCGGAGCGGGAAGTGGCGGGCTATCCCGTTGCCTTTCCCGCTCTGGACATTCAAACGGTTGGCGCCGGGGGCGGCAGCATCGCCTGGGTAGATTCCGGCGGGCTGCTGAAGGTAGGCCCCCACAGCGCCAGGGCCGATCCCGGGCCCGCCTGCTACGGCCGGGGCGGCCGGGGGGCGACGGTCACCGACGCCCATATGGTGCTGGGAACCCTCGGTTCAGGCGGGGCTCCGGGCAGCAGTCTGAATTTGAACCGGCACTTGGCCCTGGCGGCCGTGGAGCAGCAGGTGGCAGGCCCATTGGGCATGACGGTGGCCGGGGCAGCCCACGGCATCATCCAAGTGGTGACCGCCAATATGGTCCGGGCCATCTGGTCCATCTCGGTGGAGCGGGGCATCGACCCCCGGCCCTTCGCCCTCATGGCCTACGGCGGCGCCGGGCCCATGCACGCCGCTGCGGTGGCCCAGGCTTTGGGCATGGAGCATGTCTTGATCCCGCCCTCGCCGGGCACTTTCTCCGCCTTGGGCCTGCTGGTGGAGGACATCCGCTTCGATTTGGTGCAGACGGTGCTGCAGCCCCTGGACGAGAGCAGCATTCCCCAGATCAATGCAGCGTTGGCCCGGCTCCGGGAACAAGGATGGGAAGCCCTGGCGGAGCAGGGGGTGCCCGAGGAGAGCCGCCGGCTCCATTTTTCCCTGGATTTGCGCTACGCGGGCCAGGACCACGAGTTGACGGCAGCCTGGCCCGGCCGGGCCGCCACTATGGATGAAGAATCGTTGACCACATTGACGGACGCCTTTCACCGGCTCCACCAGCAGACCCACGGGTACAACTTGCCCGGCAGGCCCCTCCAGGTGGTGAACGTGCGGCTGAAGGCCGTGGGCGTTCTGGCGGCGCCCGATCCGTCCCTGCTGTTCCCCGGTCGGGACCTACAAGATGGCAGCAGTTGGGCCCTCACCGCGGAGGCAGCGCCGCCGGCAACACTACCGGGCCCGCAGCCGGAGCCCGCCGGCCGCCGGGCCGTCGCCTTTGACGGGAAGGAAGCCGTTGACACGCCCATATACCACCGGCGGCAACTGGCGCCCGGCACCGTCCTGACGGGCCCCGCCATCATCGAGGAGGCCACCGCCACCACCGTGGTGCCGCCGGGAGCGGCCCTGCAGGTGGACGCCTTGGGCATAATTCACATCCGCCTGGGAGGTGACGGCCGCCGTGGCACCCCCGACCCGTGAGGCGGGCCCCCCCCTAGATCCCATAGATTCCATCACTTTGGAAGTCATCGGCAGCGCCTTGCTGTCTATCGCCGAAAACATGGGCCAAACCCTCATCCGCAGCGCCTTCTCGCCCAACATCAAGGAGCGGCGGGACTGCTCCACGGCCCTGTTCGACGCCCGGGGGCGGGTCATCGCCCAGGCGGAACATATTCCCATCCACCTGGGCTCCCTGCTGGGGGTGGTGGCGGCGGTGCGGGAACGGTTCGGCGGCGACATCCGGCCGGGCGACGTTTTCATGGCCAACGATCCCTACAGCGGCGGCGGCACCCATCTGCCCGACGTGACGATGGTGACCCCCGTTTTCCACGGCGAGGAACTGGTGGCCTTCGCGGCCAACCTGGCCCACCATTACGACATTGGCGGCGCCGTCCCCGGCGGCATCGCCGGCAACACCGAGTCCATCTACGCTGAAGGTCTGCGCCTGCCGCCGGTGCGCCTGCAGCGGGGCGGCTCCTGGTGCCGCGACGTGCTGGACATCTTTCTCCTCAACTGCCGGGATCCGGAAATGCGCCGCTTGGATTTGGAAGGCCAACTGGCGGCCAACCGGGTGGGAGCCCAGCGGGTGGCAGCCCTGGTGGAAACCTATGGGCTGCCGGTGCTGACCCGGGCTATGGATGCCCTGCTGGACTACGGTGAGCGGAAATTGCGGGCCGCCGTGGCCCAGGTGCCCGACGGGGAGTATTCCTTCACCACTTGCCTGGATGACGATGGAGCCGGCGCCCATGACATACCCATCGCCGTAACCGTTTCGGTAAGTGGGGATGACCTGCACCTGGACTTCACCGGCAGCGGCAGCCAGGTGAACGGGGCCATCAACGTGGTCCCGGCGGCCCTGCTGGCCACCGTCTACTACGCCGTCAAAGCGGCCCTGGACCCGACCATCCCCGCCAACGGCGGCTTTCACCGGGCCGTTTCCGTTTATGCGCCGCCCGGCTCTATCCTGAACCCCCGGCCCCCGGCGGCGGTGGGCGCCCGCACCGATACGTGCCAGGTGGTGGCCGGGGCCATCCTGGCCGCCTTTGCCCAGGCCCTGCCCGGGCGGATTCCCGCCGGCAGCAACGACGCCAGCAGCGCCGTGGTTTTTTCCGGCATCCACCCCGAAAGCAAGAAACCTTTTATATACGTAGAAGCTGTTGGGGGCGGCGCCGGCGCCCGGCCCAAGGGCGACGGTCTGGACGGTGTCCAGGTCCACGTCACCAACACGTCCAACCTGCCGGTGGAGTCCCTGGAGAACAACTACCCCCTGCTGATCGAGCGCTATGAATTCATCGACGGCTCCGGCGGCCGGGGGCGCTGGTGGGGCGGGATGGGCCTGCGCCGTGACGTGCGCTGCCTGACGGACCAGGTGGTGTTTTCATCCCACGGGGACCGGCACCGGCACCGGCCGTGGGGGCTGGCGGGCGGAGGGCCCGGCGGGCCCGGGGCGTATATCTTGAACCCGGGACAACCCGATGAGCGCCGCCTGCCCGCCAAGGTTTCCGGCGTTATCCTCAATCAGGGGGATCTGGTGCGCATCGAAACCCCCGGCGGCGGGGGCTACGGCGTTCCGGACAACGAAAACGGGAACAAGGAGCAGTGAACCAATGGCCCAAGAACAATGGCTGCGGAAAACCATCAATCTGGCCCACAAGCATGTAGGCTACTACCAAGGGGAGCCCTTTGCCGCCATCGTGGTGCAGGGTGGCAGCATCGTAGGGCAGGGCACCGACTTGGTGGCGGAACGAAAGGATCCCACGGCCCACGCCGAGATCGAGGCCATCCGGGAAGCATGCCAGGTGCTGGGGACGACGGATTTGTCCGGCTGCATTCTGTACACCAGCGCCCACCCGTGCCCCATGTGCCTGGCCGCCGCCTACTGGGCGGGGATCGAGGCGGTCTACTTCGTTTACAGCCTGGAGGAACTGGCCGCCGCCGGATTGGGCGCCGGCGGGGAGATGTATGAACAACTGGCCCTGCCCATAGGGGAGCGGTCCATCACCATGGCCCAGCTGGCCAATCCCAACCCGGACAAAGACCCCCTGGCCCTTTGGCAGGAACTTCAGGGGCAGTGAACCTGGCCGGGGGAGGGGAGAAGAGCATGTTCGTTTGGGTGAACCTCCCGGACGCCCGGGACGCCGTGCCTCTGGGCCGCCTGGTGCCGGCCGGTGAAGCCGGGGTGCCCGTCCACGACCGGGGCCTCCTCCTGGGAGACGGCCTCTTTGAGACGGTCCGGGTCGCCCGCGGCGCCGCCCCCCTCCTGGACCGGCACCTGGAGCGCCTCCGGACCGGCTGCCGCCTCATCCACATGCCTCTCCCGATGACCGACGATGAACTGGCGGAAGCCGCCGCAACTCTCATCAAAGCCAACGGGCTGGACGACGGCTACCTGCGCATCACCGTCACCCGGGGCGCCGGGCAGCGGGGCTACGAAGCGCCCTTGGACCCCCAGCCCCACGTCATCATGACCGCCGGACCGTGGCAGCCGCCCCGGGATCCCATGACCGTCCTGCCGGCCACCGAACCCGTCCTGCCCCACCCGGTTTTGAGCCGGGTGAAGCACACATCGGCCCTGTCCCGGGTGCTCCTGCGCACCGAAGCCCGGCGGCGGGGGGCCGGCGAGGTGATCCTGATCAACACCCGAGGCAACCTGGTGGAAGGGGTGGCCACCAACCTGTTCTGGGTGCGGGAGGGCACCGTCTATACACCGGACCTGGAACAAGGCCCTCTCCCAGGCATCGGGCGCCGCTTCGTTCTGGAAACCATGCCGGTGGTGGAAGGGGCCTTCCCGCCGGCCGTACTGACGGAAGCCGACGAAGTTTTCCTGACCAACGCCCTCCTGGGCCCCGCTGCCGTGGCGGCCATGACGGCCTCCGGACCGCAGCCCAACGGCGCCGGATCAGAGATCCAATTCCGGTGGCCGGCGCCGGGGCCCGTCACCACCATGCTGCAGGAGGCTTGGCGCCGCCGTCTGGGCCTGGCAGGATAAGCAGGAACCCATTAGGTATTCCTTGGGCAGAGAATTTTTGTTTCACCGGCCCGGCTCCGGGCCGGCACCTTTCCGTGGGAGGGATGGGCCATGGCGCCAGTAGACGCAGGCCGGGCTGAAGCACGCGTGGTCGGGGATTTGATGAGCAAGGTTCCCATAACCTTGAGGCCGGGCGACCGGGTGGGCGATGCCGTCGTCGCCTTCGTGGACAACTGGATCAACGGCGCCCCGGTGGTGGATTCCGAGGGCCGGCTGGTGGGCATTTTGACCGACGGTGACCTGGTGCGGGCCCTGGCGGTCCAACTGGGGACGGGGGCCATTGATGAAGGATGGGATCTGGCCGAAATTCTGGCGGAAGCCGACGAGGATATGGCGACCAAGATGTTCGAACTGGCTTCCCGGCCCGTGGGCGACCTGATGACCACCGAAGTCATCGCCATCGAAGAAGACGCCCCGGTGGCCCGGGCCGCCCGGCTCATGACCGAGAACATGCTGCGGCGCCTGCCGGTGGTGCGGGACGGCAAGGTGGTGGGCGTCGTCACCCGCAGCGACTTGGTGCTGGGCATTTTGGCCCGCTACTCCTTGGAGTTGTTCCGGGACCGCTGAACTAGGGATATCCGCTCCGCCCCGCCCGTACATTGGAACGGAGGAGGGCGGAGCCATGATCCTACGCCTGCAAAAATGGTGGCCGGTGCTGGCCGGCGGGCTTTTGGCGCTGGTGGCCGCTGCTTATCTCTCAGGCGGCGGTCCCGGCGGGAGCGCCGATGATGGGGCTTGGCCCCAAGGGCGCCTGGAAGCCGCCGGCCAGTTCGTCGCCGGCCCCTTGGCCCCTGAGCTTTCGGGCAGCATCAGCTTCTACCGGTTGGACGAAGGCACCCTGGTCACCGTGGAGGTCCAAGGCCTGCCCCCTTACCGGCCTGCAGCGGCGGGCATGGACCCCATCGGGCCCTACGGCTTCCACATCCACGAGTTCGGTGTATGTGAAACGGGCGACCCTGACGATCCGTTCCTGAGCGCCGGCATGCACTGGAATCCCGACAACCAGCCCCACGGCAACCATCCGGGCGATTTTCCCGTGATTTTCTCGGAGCAGGGCCGGGCCTTCATGTCCTTCGTCACCCGCCGCTTCACACCCAGGGATGTGGTGGGCCTGAGCGTCATCATCCACGAGCACCCCGACGATTACCGCACCCAGCCCACCGGCTCCTCGGGCCGGCGGCTGGCCTGCGCCCTTATCGAGCAAAGCTAAGGAAGCCTAACGAAGGCATAAGGGTCCCCGGGGCGGGGCAACACAACATTGGAGGTGACCCGCCCATGAATCGGGGTACCAATCACGGCTTGAACCTGATCATTAAACTGGCTCTGTTCACGGCTGTTTTGTCCCTTGTGCTGCTGCCCATGGGCAACATGACGGTGGACAGGCCTTACGACTTCGGCGGCGTATTGTGGCTTTCCATCGCCCTGACGGTGCTGGCCTATTTGATCGGTGACCTGTGGGTGCTGCCGGCCTACGGCAACGCAGCGGCGGTGGTGGTGGACGCCGTCCTGGTCATGGTGGGCCTGGCGATCCTGCCGTCCCTTCTGGGCCTGCCCGCCATTACCTTCGGCCGCATGGTGGCGGCCGCCGTGCCCCTGGCGGTGGGAGAGTACTATTTCCACCGCCACCTCCAGGGCCAGATCCCGGCCACCGCCGGCCTGGCCGGGGGCAGGGGGGAGGAGGGGGACGGGTCAGGGCGGCCCGATGATTCTCCCGGGCGGAATTGAGCCGGTAGGATTAAAATTGTCGGTGACGAAACGTCACCAGACATAGATTGGAGGCGTAGGCGTTGAACTTGGCGGAGGAGTTCCGGAATCGGTTCAAATGCGCCAAATGTCACGGCACCGACGCCAAGGTCAAGGAGCTGGCCATGACCGGCACCGGCCTCAGCAAGCTGTTCGACATCCAGCACAACCATTATTTTTTTGTCTCCTGCACCAATTGCGGCTATACCGAGGTCTTTGATCCGGAGATACTGGCCGGCAAGCAAGGAGTATTGGGCACCATTCTGGACATATTTTTCGGCTGAAATTTTTGTACATTGGGGGATAGGACATGTCACAACGTGCAGCCCGGCGCCGCCAGGAGCGGGCATCCCGTGCAACCCAAGGGCGGGGAGGCGGATTCAACCCGCGCGTAATGGCGGTGGCAACGATTCTGGTGGCAGCAGTGCTCATCGTCGGCGTCTGGTATTCCACCCGGGGCAGCCGGTCGGAGGTGGATCCCGATGTGGCCGGCTCGGTCCTGGCGGGCGCCCTCACCATGGGCGCCGAAGATGCACCCGTAACTGTAGTGGAATTCGGCGACTACAAGTGCCCCGGCTGCCGCATCTTCGACCAGCTCATCTTCCCTGTGCTTCACGAGGAGTACATCGAACCGGGACTGGTCCGCTTCCAGTTCATCCATTTCCCCTTCCTGGGGCCCGACTCGGTGACGGCGGCCGTAGCCGTCAAGGCCGTGCAGCAGCAGGATCCTGAAGCGGCATGGAACCTGCACCACGCCTTGTTCGAGAATCAGGGCAGCCAGAACGTCCAGTGGGCCACCCGGGCATACATTGCCGAACTGGCCCGGCAGGTGGCGCCCGACATCGACCACGACAAGCTGGCGGAAGACTTGACCAACCGGGACATCTCCGCCGCCGTCCGCCGGGAATCGGAATATACCCGACGGATGGGGGTCAACGCCACGCCCAGCCTGATGGTCAACGGCCAACTGGTGGACGGCCCCAACTATGAGGACCTGCGCCAGGCCATCGATGCGGCCCTGGCGGAAGCCGGTGCCACACAGGAAGAAGCCCCCGCAGATGACGCCGGGGACGCCGGGGCAGATGCCGGTGCTGCAGAAGATTGACCAACTGCTGGGCACCTACGGCATTTACAT
>DATGRI010000060.1 GCA_035303785.1 Sphingobacteriaceae bacterium | reverse complement strand
CGGGGAAGAAGGATGGTATAATACGAAAGCGGCAGGGGCCTGTAGCTCAGCTGGGAGAGCGCTGCACTCGCATTGCAGAGGTCGGCGGTTCGAGTCCGCTCAGGTCCACCAACGAAAAGCCCCTTCGGAAGCGGATTTCCGGAGGGGCTTTCTCTCTTTGGGGCCCACGGCCTGTCGTGGTCCAACCTGCCCTGGGGCCCATCGGCTACCCCTTCGTCCAACGTCAAGGACGCCTCGTCCCTTTTGGGCCGCTACTCCCCCATGACCTTGATGATGACCCGCTTGGGGCGCTGGCCGTCCCACTCGCCGTAGAACACCCGCTGCCAGGGGCCAAAGTCCAGGCGGCCATCGGTGACCGGGATGACCACTTGGTGGCCCATGGTGAGGCTGCGCAGATGGGCCGCGGCGTTGTCTTCGCCCGTGCCGCGATTGTGGTGGTAAGCGTCGCCCCGGGCGGGATGGCGGTCCCAGGGGGCGATGGTCCCTTCCAGCCAGTCCAGGATGTCCTGCCACAGGCCGCTCTCGCGGTCGTTGACGAAGACGGAGGCGGTGATGTGCATGGCGCTCACCAGCACCATGCCTTCGCGGATGCCGCTTTCCTTGAGGGCGGCTTCCACCCGATCGGTGATGTCGATGATCTCCTGCTTCTTGCGGGTGTGGAAGGTCAGGTAGGTGGTATGGAAACGCATGCCCGGGCCTCCTTCGCGCGGATCTGCTCTCGCGCTCCACGGCATTCGGCGTCGCGGAGACGAATCCTGTCGGGAGGTTTGGGCCTTGGCTCTTGCGCTGGGGCACGGGAAATCCGCCGTGTTCAATGCCTAATGGCAGCTTTTTTGTTCCTGCGCGCAACAGGAATGCCATGGGCTATAGCGAAAGCAGGGAATTCAGAGACAGTTTCTTCCGAAGGCCCGCTTCCGCCGGCAGGCGGGCTTGGGGGCCAAGGGTGGGCCCCAAAATACGACCAGGACAAAGGAGGTTGGCGAAGGTGAACAAGGTGCTGGCGTTTGCCCTGGCGCTGAGCCTGCTGGTCAGCGGGGCGGCCTTGGCCCAGGATGGGACCTGGGGCACCAAGGGGTCTTACGTGGACGAGATCATCCTGCCCATCATCATGGACGCTGAGGCGCAAGTCCTTGCCCTGCAGCGGGGCGACATCCACATCCTGCCGGGGCTTGCGTTGCCCAGCCACATCGAGCGGCTGGCCGCGGACCCCAACGTGGACATTACCGTGGACCCCGGCTACCACATGTTTTACCTGGCCATGAACATGCGGCGGCCGCCCCTCAACGACGTGGTGGTCCGCCGGGCCATCGCCCACGCCATCGACCGGGACGAGATCATCTTGTCCCTGTTCCAGGGTTACATGCTGCCGCTGGCGGAGTTTGTGCCTCCGGCTTCGCCCTTCTTCAACCCGGACACGGAAGTGCCCGAATACGATCCGGAGCTCGCCAAGCAGATCCTGGACGACGCGGGTTACCGCATGGGCCCCGACGGCATTCGCATCGACCCGGGCACCGGTGAACGGTTGCGGGAGATGACTATCTTGACGCCCACCATGGAAGTCGCGCCCACCTCGGCGCAGTTGGGCGTGATGGTCGCGGAAGCGGCCCGGTCCATCGGGTTGCCGGTGCGGGCGGAGCCTTTGGACTTCAACGTCATTGTCGAACGGATCCTGACGGACCTGGGCGGCGACCGCGACTTCGACATGTACGCGCTGGCTTGGGGACTCGAACGGTTCCCGCGCCACCTGTACACCTTGTTCCACTCGGACTTTGACGTGGACGGCGGGGACAACACGCCTGGCCTGCGGGATCCCGACTACGACGCGGCCGCGGAGAAGGTGTGGACCCCCCGCAGTTTGGAGGAGGCCATGGAGGCCGCCTACGAGGCCCAGGAGATCCTCTCCTGGCTGCAGCCCTACGTGCCCCTGTACTCCCGGCCGTACATGGACGCGTTCCGGTCGGACATCGTGACGGGGTACGTGCCCCACTTGGGCTACGGCGCGGCCAGCACCGTGGACGAGAGCATCTGGACGCCTTTGAACATCCGCCTGGTGGACCGGGAGCGGGGCGGCACGGTCCGGTGGCTCTTGGAGCAGGAGCCTGGCAACCTCAACATCCTGGTGGGGAGTTCGGCGTATGACGCGCGGATCTTCGGCCTTGTGTACGGGCCGGGCCTCATCGCCGCGGAGCCGGTGAACAACGAAGACTTCCCGTGGGAAGCCGAGCGGTGGGAGGTCGGCACCTGGACGACGCCGGAAGGCACCGAGGGCACCAAAGTCACCTATTATTTGCGCAAGGACATCACCTGGCACGACGGCGTGCCCTTCACGGCCCACGACGTGAAGTTCACCATGGACTACCTCAAGGAGCAGCGGGTGCCCAAGTACCAGTTTGCGTGGACCAACTACAGCCACGCGGAGGTCGTCGACGACTACACTGTCGCGGTGTACTTTGACAACGTCAGCTACTGGCACACCTACAACACCCGGGCCTTCCTGGCCAAGCACATCTGGGAAAACGTGGAGCAGTTCGACGAGTTCGAGCCATGGAAGGAGCCCCATCCGACGGTGCCTGGCCTGACGAAGATGATCGGTACTGGCCCCTTCGTTTTCAAGGAGTACGTGGTCGGCGAGTACGTGCGCGTGGAGCGCTACGACGGCTTCTGGGCCGGTCTGGACCGGTAGCGCCTGCGTATCCGGCTGGGGCGGGGCCGCGGGGTCGACCAAGGCCGCGTGCCCCGCAGCCGGTTTCCCGTCCACGCGCGAGGAGGCAGGCCCCGCGGGGGGCCTGCCTTTCGTGCCGCTGGGACGGTGCTCCGGCCAAAGTTCGCGGCGGGCCGTGGTCGGAGGTGGAGGGAAGGTCGGATGGCCATGTCGCGCGCTTACTTCTGGCGCCGGGTCGGCTACGGGCTGATCACGCTGTACGTGATCATCACCCTGAACTTCGTCATTTTCCGCATCATGCCCGGGGACCCGGTGTCGCTGGTGCTCAGCCCCGAGTTCACGCCGGAAGTCCGGCAGCTGTTGCGGGAGCAGTACGGCCTCGACCAGCCCATCATGACCCAGTACTGGCTCTACCTGAAGAGCATGATCACCTTGGATTTCGGGCGATCCTTTGTCACCCGTCAGCCGGTGCTGGATGAGCTGCTGTCGCGGCTGCCCAACACCCTGATGCTCTTGGGGACGTCCTTCGTCCTCAACGTGGCCATCGGCATCGTCCTGGGCGTCCAGATGGCCACTCGCCAAGGAACCCGGCTGGAGACCACCATCACGGGCATCTCGCTGTTCCTCAACGCCATGCCGGCCTTCTTTATCGGGCTGCTTCTGCTGTTGGTCTTTGGCTATTACTGGCCCGTCTTTCCCATCCGCGGGACCATGAGCGTGCCGCCGCCCACCGGGTTTTGGGCGGTAGTGCTGGACCGCATCCACCACCTGGTTTTGCCCGTGACGGCCGTGACGCTGAGCGGCTACGGATCTTGGTACTTGTACACCCGCAACAACGTCGTCGGTGCCTTAGGGCAAGACTACGTCCTCACGGCTCGGGCCAAGGGGCTTACGCAGCGGGAGGTGCTGTACCGCCACGCGTTCCGCAGCGTGTTGCCGCCCATCGTCACCCTGGTGTTCTTGTCGCTGCCGGGGCTGATTACCGGCGCGGTCATTACGGAAACCATTTTCTCCCTGTACGGCGTCGGCCGCTACCTGGTGGACGCCACCCTCCAGCAGGACTACCCGGTGGTGCAGGGATGCTTTTACATCATCGCCTTGGCCGTGCTCCTGTGCAACTTGGCGGCTGATCTGGTGTACGGCCTGGTGGATCCCCGCATCCGACTGAGGTGAGTGCCGTGAGCAACCCCCTGCCGCCCCGAACCCCCGCCGCCGGTCCGCCGCCGCCGGCCGCCGCCCACAAGGCCGCGACGCCGCGCCGCGCGGGGGCCCTGCGGGAAATCTGGCGGGAGTACCGGCGTTCGCCCCGGGGTATGCTGGGCTTGTTCATCTTCTTGGTGTTCCTGTTTCTCGGGGTGGCGGCGCCGTGGCTGACGCCTTACGACCCCCTGGCGGACCAGGGCTTGGCCGACCGCATGGCCCGTCCGGCGTGGATGGCCTATTTCCCCCGCTACCGCCACGAGCCGGTGACGGTGGATGCCTTCTTGCTGGACGATTGGGAAGTGGTGGCCGAGGAAAATGTGGAGATCGACTGGGGCCAACGGGAAGGCCAGCCGGTCATGCACGTGCGCACCGCGGGCGCCGGGCAAGCCCGTTTGCAGCTGCAATACGCCTTTGATTACCGGTCCAGCGCGCCGGACACCTTCATCATTCAGGTTCCCTATGTCTTCTCCGGCCAGGGGGACGCCAGCGGCAGGCTGGTCATCCGCTTTGCCACGGCCGATGGCCGCGAGTTTACCATGTGGGAATCGCGGCCTCTGCGGGGCCAGGGGCGCTGGACCACCCAGCGCCTCGATTCCCGGGATATGCAGGTGAAGATGCGCCTCGGGTTCCGCCCCTTGGACAACTTGGCTGCGGCGCTCATGAACGCGCCGGGGGAGTACCGCATTGTGCTGGAATTCACCGCGACGGGCGATGGCCCGGGCGCGGCCCAGCTGACCTTGGGCGAGAGCCGGTTTCGCATCCCGGGGCGCCTGCACGGACTGCTGGGAACGGACCACTTGGGCAGCGATTTGTGGTCCCAGTTCGTCTACGGCACCCGCACCTCGCTCCTCATCGGCTTTGTGGTCGCGATCATCGCGGTGACCGTGGGGACCTTGGTGGGCATTGTCAGCGGCTTTTTGGGTCGCTGGGTCGATGAGCTGCTCATGCGCATCGTGGACGTGATGATCTCCATCCCCTTTCTGCCCATCCTCATCGTCATGGTGGGCGTCATGGGCAAGAGCTTGTGGAACCTGATCTTTCTCATCGCCCTGTTCTCGTGGATGAGCGTCGCGCGCCTGGTGCGGTCCCAGACCTTGACCTTGCGGGAACGGTCCTTTGTGGAAGCTGCCCGGGCTGCGGGGGCCCGCCCCGGCTACATCATGGTGACCCACATTTTGCCCAACGTGCTGGGGCTCGTCTTTGCCTCGCTGGTGCTCCTGGTGCCCGGCGGCATCGTGAGCGAGGCCACCTTGAGCTTTCTCGGGTTTGGGGATCCCCGGGTGCCCACGTGGGGCCGCATGCTGCAAAACGCCCGGGGCTTTGGCGCCTTCGGCGAAATGGCTTGGTGGTGGATTTTACCGCCGGGCCTGGCCTTGACCGTCTTGGCCATGGCCTTTGTGTTCATCGGCAACACCCTGGACGACATCCTCAACCGCAGGAGCAACGAGAGGTAGGGGGGCTCCGTGGCGGAACTGGCAGTCAGCAACCTGAAAATGTATTACCGGACCCGCCAGGGCCATGTGCGGGCGGTGGACGACGTGAGCTTCGTCCTGGCGTCGGGGCGGGCGTTGGGGATTGTGGGCGAGTCGGGCTGCGGAAAGTCCAGCCTCGGCCTGACCCTCCTGCGCCTTTTGCCCCCCAACGGGGAAGTGGTGGGGGGCTCCATCCGCCTGGGAGGCCAGGAGCTGCTCACCTTGGATGACGAGACCTTTAGAAAGAGTGTTCGCTGGACCCAGATCGCGATGGTCTTTCAGGGGGCGATGAATGCCCTCAATCCCGTCTTGACCGTGGGCAGCCAGATCGCCGAGGCCATCTTGGCCCATGAGCCCGTCAGCAGGGAGGAAGCAGTGCAGCGGGCCAAGGCCCTCTTGGAGATGGTGGGCATTAATCCTGCCCGATACGACCATTACCCCCACGAATTCAGCGGCGGCATGAAGCAGCGGGCCGTCATTGCCATGGCCCTGGCCTGCAATCCACAGGTCATCATCGCCGATGAGCCCACCACCGCCTTGGATGTGATGGTGCAGGCCCAGGTGCTGCAAGCCATTGCGGAACTGCGGGAGCAGCTGGGGCTGTCCATGATCCTGGTCAGCCACGACTTGTCGGTGGTGGCCCAGACCTGCGATGAGGTGGCGGTCATGTATGCGGGCAAGATCGTGGAGTACGGGCCGGTGGAGGAAATTTTCCTGCGGCCCAAGCACCCCTACACCCAAGGGCTGGTGCAGGCCTTCCCTGACATCCACGCGGAGCGGGCCCCCATCGTGTCCATCCCGGGCACACCGCCCAACTTGCTGGATCCGCCCAGCGGCTGCCGGTTCCACCCCCGCTGCCCGCTGGCGGACCAGCAGTGCCGGCAGGTGGAACCGGAATTGGTGGAAAAGGGAAGGGTTGGCCATCGCGTCGCCTGCCACCAGGTGTCGCCCCACGGGGAAGTGGCCGAGGTGAAGTTTGCATGACGACGACAGGAACCGACATCCTCCTGGAAGCCCGCGACTTGGTGAAACACTTTCCCCTGCGCCGCAGCCTCGGGCAACTGGTGCGCAAGGAGCGGCCGGCCGTGCGGGCGGTGGACGGGGTCAGCTTTTTCGTGCGCCGGGGGGAGATCCTCGGCCTTGTGGGGGAGTCGGGCTGCGGCAAGACCACCACGGGCCGGCTGCTCTTGCGGCTGGAGGAGCCCACCAGCGGCCAGATCCTCTTTGACGGCCAGGACATTACACTGTTGCCGCCGGCCGCCATGACGCAACTGCGCCGGCGCATGCAGATTGTGTTTCAAGACCCCTATGATTCCATGAACCCCAACCTGGACGTGTTCAGCATCGTGGCGGAGCCCCTGCGCATCCAGGGGCTGGCCAAGAGCCGGGAGGAAAGGGAAGCTCGGGTGGCCCGGGCCCTGGCCGATGTGGAACTGGTGCCGGCGGAAGAGTTCATGCATCGCTATCCCAAGGAGCTGTCCGGTGGCCAGCGGCAGCGGGTGGCCATCGCTCGAGCCCTGGTGCTAGACCCCGACTTTGTGGTGGCCGATGAGCCCGTCTCCATGCTGGACGTGTCCATCCGAGGCGGCATCCTCAAGATCCTGATGCGCCTAGTGCGGGAGCGGGGCCTTGGCCTACTGTTTATCACCCATGACTTGGCCCTGGCCCGGCACTTTTGCGACCGGGTGGCCGTCATGTACCTGGGGCAGATCGTCGAGCACGCGAGTTCCGACCGGTTGGTGCGGACACCCCTTCATCCCTATACCCAAGCCCTCATGCAGGCCGTCCTTTCCACGGACCCCCGCCGGAAGCGCATCTACACAGGCCTCAAAGGCGAGATCCCCAACCCAGCCAACCCCCCGTCGGGCTGCCGGCTGCACCCCCGCTGCCCCTTGGCCACCGACCGGTGCCGGGCGGAAGCGCCCCCCTTGGCAGAGCATCGTCCCGGCCACTGGGCTGCCTGTCACCACGTGGACCGGGCCTTGGCGGAGCTCGCGCGCCCCCCGGCGTAGCACCGCCGCACCTCCCCGGCGGTCCGAGGCCCACACGGTGGGGCGGGCACAACGGCGCTGGGCTGCGCGGCATAGAACCAATCATTGGTTAATTCTCTGAAAACATCTTGCAGGCCAGCGTCCGGTCTGGTAGACTGTTGCCAGATGGGTGCCGGCATGCAACGTGGTTCGCCTGCCCGCCCGTCGGGAACACTGCAGTGGGAGGCATGGCGGTTTTATGGAACGCGGTCGCGTGAAGTGGTTCAGCAACGAGAAGGGGTACGGTTTCATCGAGCGGGAGGGCGGCGAGGACGTATTCGTTCACTACAGCGCCATCCAGCAGGAAGGGTTTAAGACGCTGGAGCAGGGCGAAGAGGTGGAGTTTGAAATCGTTCAGGGCGCCCGGGGGCCCCAGGCGGCCAACGTCCTGCGCCTCCACGAGGGCGGATCCCGGCTTTAACGCCGCCGGTTCTCGGAACCGCCCCGGGGGGCCCGGAACCTACGGATGCCAGAACGCGCCAAGGACCGGCTGCGGCGCAGCCGGTCCTTGGCGCGTTCTGGAGACCAGCCGCCCGCGGCCAGCCGCGGGCGGACATTCACCGCAGCATGAGCGGGATTTGCACGTAAAGAAGCAAGGTGGCCACCAGCAAGGACGGGACGCTGGTGGCGAGCCCCGGCCAAAACCACTCCATAAAGGTGACGCCCCGGCCCTCCTGGCGTTCCAGCATCCCCAGGGCCACGATGTTCGCGGTGGAGCCGATGAAGGTCAAGTTGCCCAAAATGGTGCCGCCCATGAGCATGCCCCACCACAGCGGGGCCACCTGCACGCCCACGTCGGCCAGATCGCCCACGATGGGGATGAAGCTGGCCACCGCCAGCACGTTGTCCATGAGGGCGGTGAGGATCCCGATGCTCCAGGTGATCAGGAGGAACAGCGCAGTCAGATTGCCTGCAGTGGCGTTAATCATGCCCTGGGCGATATGCTCGGTGACGCCCACGTAGCGCAGGGTGCCCGCGGAGGCAAACAGCAGCATAAAGAACAGCAGCGTCCACCAGTCCACCCGGGTTTCCACGAGGACCTTAGCGCGCCGCCGTTCGATAAAGAGGACGATGCCCGCGGACAGCATGGCCACGCCGATCAACATGATGTTCTGTTCCAGGCCCAGCCACGCTTCGATGTTCTTGTGGAGCAACAGCCCCGCAATGGTGCCCACAAACAAAAGGGAGGGGACCAGGATGCCGCCGGTCTCCCCGGGGTCGTCGTGGCCTTGCGCCCGCTTCTCAATGGCCGCCTGCAAATCGGCCATGGGCTTGCGGAAGTACCAGAAGGACAGCACGATAGTGACGACGAGGGCGATGATGGAAATGGGCGTCGCCCAGCGGAGGAAGTCGGGGAAGGTCAAGCCGGCCCGCAGCGCGATGAGGACGCCGATGGGGTTGCCCACGACGGTCGCGCTGCTGCCGATGTTGGTGGCAAAGACGACCATGATCAAATAGGGCACCGGCGAGAGGCCGTAATGCCGGGCGATACGCATGGTGATGGCGGCCATAAAGAGGATGGAGGTGACTTCGTCCACCAGGGCCGCCGAAAGAAAGGACAAGCCCATGAGGGCCACCATCAGGGTGACCGCGCCCCGGCTGATGGTGGGCAGCACCCGGTTGAGCGCCCGGGTGAAAAAGTCCTTCTCCTCCAGGTACCCGATGACGATCATCATCCCGACCAGAAACAGGATGACATCCAGGCTCGCGAACTCGATGAAGTGCTCCACGTCCAGCATGCCCGAGGCAAACAGGAGGGCAATGCCCGTCAGGGCGAAGGCCACACGAAACTCCCAGAAAAGCAGCGTGCCAAAGATGAACCCGGCAAAGATGGTAGTGGCCAGCACCTGTTGGCCGGTGAAACCGGTAAGGGACGTGAGCCCGGCGACGGATCCTACCAAGAGAACGTATCCGATGGCCTTGTTCATGCCGTCGTCACCTGCGGGGTGACCGTCACCTCCCTGGACAGGGCTCGCTGGAGTTGTCGCTGGGACCAATCAGCAGGAAACAGCCACGGGCGGGCCAAGGGTGTGCGGCCCGCCCTGGGCCAGACGCGGGGGCGGCACGGCCAATGCCGCCCCAGACCAGCACCGGTCAGAAAGCGGTCAGCAGCCAGGCGGGCGCCACTTGCACCGCGCTCACGATCTGCACCACGGTGTCGGGGAACAGCCCCAGGATGAGGGTTCCCGCGAGGCCGATGACGGCGGCCCAGCGCAAGCCAGCAGGCACCGCCAGGGGCGCCTTGTCCTCGGCCTCGATCAAGTACATGGTGCGCACCACGCCCCAGTAGTACGGAATGGAGATGATGCTGTTGATCATCATGACCACGGCTAGCCACGTCAGGTTGGCCCCCACCGCTGCCCGGATCAGGTAGAACTTGCCGAAGAAGCCGGCGGTGGGCGGGATGCCAATGAGGCTCAGGAGGAAGATGGTCAGGGCCAAGGCCGCCAGGGGCGAGCGCTGGCTCAAGCCCTGGAAGTCCCGGATTTCCTCCGACGGATGGTGACGGCCCACCAGGATCACCACGGCGAACGCGCCGACGGTCATAAAGGCGTAGGCAATGAGATAGTAAATCATCGCGGAGACAGCAGCCGGCGACGCCACCGCCAAACCCACCATGATGTACCCCGCCTGAGCCACCGCGGAGTAGGCCAACATCCGGCGCATATTGGTCTGCAGGATGGCCGTGATGTTGCCCACGGTCATGGACACGACGGCCAGCAGGATGAACACGGTGGTCCACTCGGCCCGCAGGGCCGGCAGCCCCACCATGAAGATGCGCAGGGCCGCGGCGAAGGCCGCCGCCTCGCTGGCGGTAATGAGGAAAGCCGCCACCGGGGCCGGCGAGCCCTGGTAGACGTCGGGGGCCCACATGTGGAAGGGCACCGCCGCCATCTTAACCCCCAAGCCGGCGATGAGGAACATCATGCCGGCCACCACCACCGGAGCCATGGCGTCGCTGGCGCTGAGGGCTGCCGCGATGTCTTGGAGGTGCAGGCTGCCCGCGACGCCAAAAAGCAGCGACATGCCAAAGAGAACGATGCCGCTGGAAATGGCGCCGACGAGGATGTACTTCAGCGCCGCCTCGGTGCTCTTGGCGCTCTTGCGCAGCATGCCGGCCAAGCTGTAGGAGGCCAGGGAGAGGCACTCCAAGCCCAGATAAATGGTGAGCAGGTTCAGGGAGCTGGCCATGAACATCATGCCCACCGTGGCCAGCAGAATCAGGATGTAGAACTCCCCTGCCGGGAGCTGATGGCGGTGCACGTAGTCCAAGGAGACCAGCACCGTCAGCGCACCGACCACGAGGAAAATCACCTTGAAGACACTGCCAAATCCGTCCACCACCACCGTGCCGCTCCAGATCTCGGCGGTGGTACCCAGGACGTGGCTGTTAAGCGCGGCGGCGGCCGCGCCGATCCCCAAGAGGGCCAGGATGCCCGGCACCCGGGCGCTCCGCACGGTGAGGCCGGCCGCCAGCACGACAACGCCGGCCACCGCGAGGATAATCTCCGGCAAGATCAGCCGCAGGCTGCCGTCGACAGGCATGGGCGTCACATCCCTCCGAGCCTGGCGGCCAGCACGGCGATGGGTTCGTTAAAGAGCCGCAGGGCGATGCCAGGCAGGATGCCGAGCAACACGATGAACACCATCAACGGCGCGGCCACCACCAGCTCCCGAGTGCTGATGTCGGGCAGGCGGTCGCCCGTGGGCTGGCCCATGAGCACCCGCTGCATCATCCACAGGTGGTAGCCGGCGGTGGTGACCAGGCCCAGGGCGGCGCCCAAGATCACCAGCGTGGTGTACACCGGGAAGGAGCCCACGAAGGTGAAGAACTCGCCCGGGAAGCCCGCCATGCCCGGCAGCCCCAGGTTGGCGAAGGCGGCAAAGGCCGTGATGGAGGCCGCCACGGGAATCTTGGTAAACAGCCCGCTCATCTCGTTCATCATGCGGGTGTGGGTCCGGTCGTAGATGACGCTGGCCACCACAAAGAACAGAAGGGGCGAGATGATCCCGTGGGACACGTTGACAAACATGGCCCCGTTGAGGGACATGGGTGTCATGGCCGCCACGCCCAGGACGACGTAGCCCATGTGGCTGATGGAGGAGTAGGCCACCAGCTTCTTCATGTCCGTCTGGGCCATGGCCGCGAGGGCGCCGTAGATGATGCCGATAACGCCGAGCACGGCCAACACCGGCGAGAAGGCCTGGGCTGCGTCAGGGAACGTGGGCAGCATGAAGCGGAAGAAGCCGTAGGTTCCCGTCTTCAGCAAGATACCCGCCAGGATCATGGAGCCGCCGGTGGGCGCCTCCACGTGCGCGTCGGGCAGCCACGTGTGGAAGGGGAAGATGGGCACCTTCACCGCGAAGCCGGCAAAGAAGGCCAGGAAGATCCACCACTGCAAGGTGGGAGAGAGGTTGGCCTGCTCGGCCAGCACCAGCACGTCGAAGGTGCGCGGCGTGAGGCCCGAGCCCAGGTACAGGGCCAAAATGCCCACCAGCATGATGGCGCTGCCCAACAAGGTGTAGATGAAGAACTTCAGGCTGGCGTACTCCTTGCGGGGCCCGCCCCAGATGCCGATGATGAAGTACATAGGCACCAAGCTGGCCTCAAAGAAGATGAAGAACAGGAAGTAGTCCAGCGCCGTGAATACGCCGTAGATGGCCGTCTGCAACACCAGCATCCACAGGAAGAATTCTTTGACCCGGTGGGTGATGGTGAAGGAGGCCAGCACCGACAAGGGCAACACCAGGGCCGAGACGGCGATCAAGGGGAAGCTGATCCCATCAACGCCCAGCTTGTAGCTGATGCCGAGGCTGGGGATCCAGTCCCGCTGGGTGATCAGCTGCATGCCCGGCTGGGAGAAGTCCAGCTGCTGCCAGAGGGAGATCACCAGGAGCAGCGGGATGAGGGACACCGCCAGGGCGAAGGCCCGGATCGCGCTCACCCGTTCCCGCGGGAAAAACGCGAGGAGGATGGCCCCTAACAGGGGGATGAAAACCAAGGCAGTGAGCAGCATCGCGTTATCCTCCTATTACCAGGATTGCCAGTCCGGCCAACAGGCCCAGGAACAAGACCAGCATATACGATTGCACATAGCCCGTCTGCAGCTGCCGGAGCACCCGGCTGCCGACCACGAACGCGCCGCCGACGCCGTTGACGATGCCGTCGACCACGCCCCGGTCGAATTCGTCCACGTACTCGGACACCCGGCGCGTCACCCAGCCGGCCGCATTGACCACCAGGTCGATGATGTTGCGATCGATCCAGGCGCTGACCAGGGCCAGCCCGATCATGCCGCGGACGAAGACGTACTGGTACACGTCATCGATGTAATAACGCCGCTTGAGGACCACCCAGATGGGGTAGAACACCTGGATGATCCGGCGGCGGGAAACCAGGTTGAACTTGTAGATGGCCAGGGCCAACAGGACGCCCGCTACCCACACGGCGGTGGCCACACCGAAGACAAAGGTGTTGAACTCCGCGTGGTGCGGTTGGCCAAAGTACACAAACCCCGCCAGCCAGCTGGCCGCGAACCCGGACACGGCCGCGAAGAAGCCCAGGATCATCAGCGGGTAGGTCATGACCCGCCCGCCTTCGTGGGCCTGCTCGTAGGCCTGCCGGTTGCGGGGGGTGCCAAAGAAGGTGAGGTAAGTGGCGCGGGTGGTGTAGAAGGCCGTCAGGGCCGCCGCGGCCACGAGAACCCAAAAGATGGCCGGATTGTTGTGCCAAGCATCCAGGAGAATCTCTTCCTTGCTCCAGAAGCCCGACAGCGGAGGGATGCCGATGAGCGCGCCCGCGCCGATGAGCCACGTCCAACCGGTCACCGGCAGCTTGCGGAACAGGCCGCCCATCTCGTGCATGTTTTGGGTGTGCACCGCGTGGATGACGGACCCCGAAGCCAAGAAGAGCAGCGCCTTGAAGAACGCGTGGGTGATCAAGTGGAACATGGCCGCGGTGTACCCGCCCACGCCCAAGGCGGCCACCATGAAGCCCAGTTGGGAAATGGTGGAGTAGGCCAGCACCTTCTTGATGTCTTCCATCACAAGGGCGATGGTGGCGGCAAAGAGGGCCGTAAAGGCGCCTACCCAAGCCACCACTTCCAGGGCTGCCGGCGCCGGCGCAAACAGCACGTAGGCCCGGCCCACCAGGTACACGCCCGCCGCTACCATGGTGGCCGCGTGGATAAGGGCACTGGCCGGAGTGGGACCCGCCATGGCATCGGGCAGCCACACGTGCAGCGGGAACTGGGCCGACTTGCCCACGGGCCCGATGAAAAGGAGGATGGCCGCGATGGTTAAGAGCGGCAGACCGATGGCGCCGGTTGCGACCGCGGTGCCCAGCTCGTCGAAGCGGAAGGTGCCCGTGGCCGCGAACAGGAGCATGATGCCCACCATCATGCCGATGTCGCCGACGCGGGTGGTGAGGAACGCCTTGTTGGCCGCGTGGACGTTGGACCGCTCCTCAAAGTAGTGCCCGATGAGGAGGTAGGAGCAAAGCCCCATCAACTCCCAGAAGACAAAGAGGAACAAAAGGTTGTCCGACAGCACCAGGCCCAACATGCTGAAGGTGAAGAGCGACAGCACCGCGTAGTAGCGCTTGTAGCGCACGTCGCCTTCCATGTAGCCCACGGAGAAGATGTGGACCATGAGGCTGACCAAGGTGACGACCACCAGCATCACGGCGGTCAGGGGGTCCACCTGCAGGCCCAACGTGAGGGCCAGGTCCCCGTGGATGGCCCAGGTAAAATGCTGCTGGAGGCGCGCGCCGCCGATGACGTCCAGCAGGACGCCGACGGACAAGAGAAATGCGATGCTCATCGCGCCGATGCCGACCCGGTCGCCCTGCCCCGTGGTGCGGTGGCCAAAGAGGGCGATGAAGAAGGCCGCCGCCAGCGGGAGCACCGGAATGAGCCATGCCAGTCCTACCATTTCACAGCCACCTTCCGCAGTCTGACGCCGGAGTTGCCCGACGGTACGCCGTCCACTACCACCGCAGCAAGTGCACCCGCTCGATGTCGATGTGCTTCTCGCGGCGGGCAAGGATCAAAATGATGGCCAGGGCCAGCGCGACTTCCGCGGCGGCCACCGTCATCACAAACAGGGCGAACACCTGTCCCGCCGCGGCCGCCTGCCACAGGGTGGCCGCGAAGGCCACCAGGTTGATGTTCACCGCGTTGAGCATGAGCTCCACGCACATAAGAATCCGGATCGCGTTGCGCTGGGTCAACGCACCGTAGAGGCCGAGGCCAAACAAGATCGCGCCCAGGATGAGCGGGTAGGTCAACGGGATGCCGGTGCCGGTCATGACCCTTGTTCCTCCTTGTTGTCGTCGCGGACGGCGATCACGATGGCCCCCACGAGGGCGATGAGCAGCAGCACCGCCGCCAGCTCAAAGGGGATGACGAAGTTGGTGAACAAGGCCCGGCCGATTTGGGCCACGCTGTCCCCGGCGATGCCCGTCAGCGCCGGCCAGGGCACGTTGGCATACACGAACACCATGATGGCGACAAAGGCCAAGGTAGCCACCACGGGCAGGACGCCCCGCCGCCAAAAGGCCTGTCCCTCCGGCGGCGCCGCCGGCACCGGCTCGCGGCCGCCCCGCACTTCCGCCGCCTCTGACAGCATGATGCCGAAGAGGATGATGGTGGTCACCGCGCCCACGTAAACCAGCACCTGGGCCGCCGCCAGAAACTCCGCTCCCATGGTCACGAACACGCCGGCCACCAGCAGGAACGTGAAGCCCAGCCACAGGGCGGCGTGCATGATCTTCGGCGCCGTAACGACGCGGTAGGCGGACACGACGGCCACCGCGGCCAGCGCCAGGAACGCAATCCGCGCCACGTCCATCAGCGCCGGCCACCTCCGCGCGTCTTAACGCCAAAGTTCTGCTCTTCCCGGATGTTGACCACCGGCGTGATGGCCCGGCGGCCGATCTCGGCCAGCTGATCCCGGGTGTACACCAGGCTGGGCAGGTCGTAGGAGGCCAGCTCAAACTGGTCCGACATGGCCAGCGCGTCAAAGGGGCACGCCTCCACGCACAGCCCGCAGTACATGCACCACGTGGAGTCCAGGTTGTAGACGTCCAGCACCTTGCGGCGGGTCTTGTTGTCCCGGTGGGACTGGATCTCGATGCAGTTGACCGGGCACGCCTTGGCGCACAGCTCACAGGACACGCACTTGAGGTTGCCTTCCTCATCGCTGAGCAGCACGGGGATGCCGCGGAAACCCAGGGGCATATCCAACTGCTCATCCGGGTAGTTGATGGTGACGGTGGGCGAGAACATGTTGCGGATGGTGATGCCCATGCCGATCAGCGCCGTCTTGACCATGCCGAAAAAGTCCCGCAGGCTCCGGAACACCGTCGCACACCTCTCTTCGTTCCGGGGGCGTCCCCCGGGTCCTGTCTCAGCCCCGCAACACCACGTACAAGCCCGTCCAGCCCAGGTTAATCAACGCCAGGGGGATGAGCACGTACCAACCCAGGTTCATCAGGTGGTCCACCCGGATGCGGGGCAGCGTCCAGCGGATCCACATGGCCACAAAGATGAAGAAGTACGTCTTGATCAAGAACCACACAAAGGGCGGGAAGAACGGACCCGTGGGACCCCCAAAGAAGAAGGTGGCCGCCAGGGCCGAGAAGGCCACCAAGTTCGCGTATTCGGCCAGGAAGAAGATGGCCCACCGCATCCCGCTGTACTCGGTGTTGTAGCCGGCTACCAATTCGCTTTCGGCTTCGGGCAAGTCGAAGGGGGCCCGGTTGATCTCCGCCAGGCCGGAGGTGAAAAACACGAGAAAGCCCAGGATTTGCGGGAAGATGAACCAGTTGGCAATGCCGCCCTGCTGCGCCGCCACGATGTCGCCCAAGCGCAGG
This sequence comes from Sphingobacteriaceae bacterium, assembly GCA_035303785.1. Taxonomy (GTDB): domain Bacteria; phylum Bacillota; class Sulfobacillia; order Thermaerobacterales; family RSA17; genus DATGRI01. Next base: position 5,627 of record DATGRI010000060.1, on the reverse strand, counting down.
GAACCGGCCATCATGCCGATGGCGACGATGGACAGGACCAGCGGAATTTCGTAGCTGACCAGCTGCGCCGCCGAGCGCATGGCGCCCAGGAGCGACCACTTGTTGTTGGACGACCAGCCGGCCATGAGGATGGCCAGGACGCTCAGTCCCGTCACGGCGGAGATGTAGATTAAGCCGATGTTGAGGTCCTGGACGATGGTCTGGGGTCCAAAGGGGATGACGACCCACAAAGCGGTGGCGGCAGCGAAGAACACCATGGGCGCGAGGACGAAGACGGCCACATCGGCGCCGCTGGGCACCACGTCTTCTTTGGTCAATAGCTTAATCGCGTCCGCGAAGGTCTGCAAAAGACCCCGCGGCCCGGTGCGCATGGGCCCCGGGCGGCGCTGCATGCGGCCGGCGACTTTGCGCTCCATCAGCACGAGGATGAGGGCGTTGACGGCCAAAAACCCGGTGACCAGCACGCCCTTGATCAAGCCCATCACCACGTTGAAGGTGGACTGGCTCCAGCCCCAGGACTGGAACAGCCCCCACAGCCAGTCGCTCATTTACCGGTCCACCTCGCCCATGACGATGTCGATGCTGCCGATGATGGCCACCATGTCGGCGATCAAGTGGCCTACGCCCATCGGCTCCAAAAGCTGCAGGTGGACGAAGCACGGGGAGCGGTAGTGGCACCGGTAGGGCTGATCCGTTCCATCGCCCACCAGATAGACGCCGACCTCGCCCCGGGGCGATTCCACCCGGGCATAGGCGTCGCCGTTGAGCTTCATGCGCCGGGGGACGTCGCCCAGCCACGGCCCGTCGGGGATGTCCCGCAGCGCCTGGCGGATGATCTTGATGGACTCATAAAACTCCTGCATGCGCACCACGTAGCGGGAGTAGACGTCGCCGTGCTCACCCACGGGGACGCCAAACTCAAACCGGTCGTAGACGGAGTAGGGGTCCACCTTGCGCAGGTCGTAGGGGACGCCCGAACCCCGCAGGACCGGGCCGCTGGCGCCATAGGCGATGGCCTGCTCGGCGGTGATGACGCCGACGCCCTTGGTGCGGGTTTCAAAGATGCGGTTGCCCGTCAGCAGGTTGTTGTACTCCCGCAGCTTGTCTTCCAGCACGTCCAGGAAGCGCAGCAGATCGTCCGCGAAGCCGTCATAGAGATCGTTGCGGACGCCGCCCACCCGCAGGTAGTTGTAGAGCATGCGGGCACCGGTCAGCTTTTGGAAGATGTCAAAGAGGCTTTCCCGTTCACGGAACGCGTAGAGGAAGGCGGTGGTGGCCCCCAGGTCCAGGGCAAAGGTGCCAAACCACAGCAGGTGGCTGGCCAGGCGCTGCATCTCGCCGACGATGACCCGGATGTATTCGGCCCGCTCGGGGACCTCCACGCCCATGAGCTTTTCGGCGGCCATTACATAAGCCCATTCGCTCGTTATGGCGGCCAGGTAGTCGGTGCGGTCGGTATAGGGGATGACCATGGTGACCTGGCGGCGCTCGGCAATCTTCTCGAAGCACCGGTGGAGGTAGCCGATGTCGGGCTCAAGCCCCAGGACCCGCTCGCCGTCCACCCGCAGCTTGAGCCGCAGCACGCCGTGGGTGCTGGGGTGCTGCGGGCCCATGTTGAGGAAGAGCTCGCGCTCGGCCGGCTGCGCGGCCTGCTGCTTCACTTCGCCGGATACAGCGGTTTCGGCCAAAGCCGTTCACTCCCATCGGGTGTCAACGCCGTCCGCTGCCCGAGCCCCGCCGTCAGCGGGTGACCCGGGTGCGCTTCGGACGCTGGTCGACGTAATCCTTGCGCAATGGATAGCCGACCCAATCCTCCCGCAACAGAATGCGGCGCAGGTCGGGATGGCCTTCAAACACGATGCCCATCATGTCGTAGACTTCCCGCTCGTGGAAATTGGCGGTGGGCCAGATGTCGACGACGCTGGGCACCCGAGGGTTGTCCCGCGGCACGTCGATCTTGACGCGCAACTTGCCCCGCCGCCGGGCGTTGGTACCAATGGTCACCAGATGATAGACCACCTGAAACAGGCCCTGGTCAATGTAATCCACGGCGGTTACGTCGCTCAAGTAGTCAAAAGCCAGCCCCGGATGCTCTTTCACGTGGCGAAAGAACTCCGGGGACTGATCCGCCGTGATCTTCACCTCCAGCCAGTCATCGGCCTTGTGCTCGACGACCAGCTCCGGAAAACCATCGGTCAGGGCGGCCGCCACCGGCTGCAAGTGCTCGGGCATCGCCGTGGCCTCGTGCTCACTCACCGGGAATCACCTTCTTGCCGGCTCCGGGATTTCGATCCCTTCGCGCATGATCTTCTCTTGCAGCAGCAACACGCCGTGCAGGAGCGCTTCCGGCCGCGGCGGGCAGCCCGGCACGTAGACATCGACGGGGATGACCTTGTCGACGCCGTCCACGATGTTGTACTCGCCGTGGTAGGGACCGCCGTTGACCGCGCATCCGCCCATGGCCAGGACCCACCGGGGTTCGGCCATCTGATCGTAGAGCAGCTTCACCCGATCGGCCATCTTCTCGTTCACCGTGCCCGGGACGATCATCAGATCGGACTGGCGCGGGGAAGCCCGGAAGATCATGCCGAAGCGGTCGAAGTCGTAGCGGGAAGCGCCCGTGGCCATCATCTCGATGGCGCAGCAGGCGATGCCGAAGAGCATGTACCACAGCGACGACTTGCGGCTCCAGTTGATCAGGCGGCGCAGGCGGGTGGTGACGACGCCGGGCACCGCCTCGTAGCTCATCAGACCCAACGCAAGACCCCCTTCTTCCAGGCGTACACCAGGCCGTCCACCAGCATGACGAGGAAGATCACCATGAGCACAAAGGCGTACATCCCCAGCTCACGCAGGACGACGGCCCACGGGAAGAGGAACACGACCTCCACGTCGAAAACGACAAAAAGCAAGGCAAAGATATAGTAGCGGATGTGGAAGGGGGCCTGGCCTTCGCCTACGGGAATCTCGCCGCATTCGTAGGGGGTAAGCTTCTCCGTATAAGGGTTGTGCGGCCGCAAGAGCCGGCCCAGGGTCAGGTTGATGGCGACAAAACCGGCGCCGACCAAAAAAAAGATGAGGACGTCGGTGTATGCACTGAGCATGGCAGCCCCTCCCCGCGCCGCGGTAAGCTCCATTTTTCACAAAGTACGAGCGGACGCTGCCGCTCCTCCTGTGGGAAACGCGCCGAAACCCCTCGCTGCCGCTTCCAGGCCTCTTCCAAAGGCCATTATACGGGGCGCCGAAGGGCCGTGTCAAGGCAACAGCATGGGCAGGGCCCCCGGCCTCAGGGCAAAGGTGGCGGGCAAGTTTCCGACTAGTTCGCCGTCGGCTTGGATGCGCAGGTGGGACGGGCCTTCCACTACCACTTCCCGGGCCCGCCGGTAGGTGATTTTTGGATGGCCCAAGTGGGCGCCAGAAAACACCCGCGGCAGGGTTAACAAGGTGCCCAGTTTGCTCAGGTCGCCGGCAATGCACACATCCAACTGGCCATCGCGCAAGTCGGCGCGGGGGCAGATCATCATGCCGCCTGCGTAGAAACGCCCGTTGCCCACAGCCATGAGCAGGCTCTTGACGTGCTGGGGCACGCCATCCACGACGATCCTAAACGGCGCGTTTTCGTAGGTGAACAATGTTTGGAAGACGGCCTTAATATAGGGAATGGGCCCGCCCCGCTTGCTGCCCGTCTCGTTGACCCGCGCGGCCACTTGGGCGTCAAAGCCCGTGCCTGCCACGTTGCAGAACAGCCGATCGTTGACCACGCCCACGTCGATGCGGGTGACGCGGCCGGCCAGCACCACCTCCAGCGCCTCCAGGGGCGAGCGGGGCAGCCCCGCGGTGCGGGGAAAGTCCACGCCCGTGCCCAGGGGGATGAAGCCCACGGGCACGCCGTCGGTGCCTACGCCGTTTACCACTTCATTGAGGGTGCCGTCGCCGCCCACGGCCACTACCGCCGTGTAGCCGGCCGTGGCTGCTTCCCGAGCCAGTTCGATCGCATGGCCCGGACCTTCCGTTTCGAGGACGTCCCACTCCACTTGCCGTGTGCGCAGGTGGGCGGCCAGGGCCGGCCAGGTGCGGCGCACCCGCCCGCTGCCGGCCACCGGGTTGACGATAAAGGCCAACCGCACGGACGCGCATCCTCCTTGCCACAAAACGGTGCGATCTTCCACATGGCAGGCGGCATTTCCTGTCGGAGGCGGCGTTCCCGGGTCGGGCCCAAGCCCTTGGCTGGCGGTCTGCGCTCCGTTTCCAAGCTTTTGAAGGGGATTCGTCTATAACTGTGTGCTATAATTGGCCGCGCCGGGGCGGAGGCCTGCCACGGTAGGGAGGGTGAACCCGGCGTGTTTTGTCGCGATTGCAAATTGCATGTGATCCTCATTGCCTTCGTGGTCTGCCTGGCCGCTTTTCTGGGCGGACAGCGCCTGGCGTATAGCCAGCGGGTTGCAGCCCCCTTGGAGCGGACCCTGGCCGCCCTGCCGGGCGTGGTGGCCGTGGAGCTGGAATCCCACGGCCAGGGCACCGACGTGGTGCTGCATGTGGAGCCCGGCGCGGACTTGCCCCGCCTCTACCGGGAGGCGGAGGCCGCGGCCCGGGAGCAGCTGGGGGCCGGCTTGAGCCGGGTGCGGCTGGCGGACCGGCGCACGCCGGCCCTGGTGGAGGCCTTCTATCGGATCCACTTGCCGCTGCAGGAGGGCGCCGCCACCGGCCGCTTTACCGCCATGGCCGAGCAGCTCGCGGACCTGGCCACCAACCTGTCCTTGGACGACTACCGCGTCTATGTTGATGAGCGGTACGTGTACGTGATGATGGCGGCGGGCGACGCCTATCTATACGAAATCATTGCCCGGCCTCACCGGGTGGACCCGATCGGGGGGGCTGCGGGATGATCCGGGAAGTGCTCCTCGGCGCCGGAGCAGCCCTGCTGGTGTTTTTGGGGCTAAATGGGGTGGATGTGCTCCCCTTTTTGTTCCTGGCGGCCCTCTTGGCCGTGCTCTGGTTTTTGGTGGAGGGGCGCGGGGCCGGCCGCCGGTTTCAAGTGGTCGGCGCGCCTTCAGCCGCCGAGGGGCCGGCGCCGGTCACCTTTTCCGACGTCGGCGGCCAGGAAGTGCCTAAGCGGGAATTGATGGAGGCGCTGGAGTTTTTGCGGGAGGCGGAACGGGTTGCGCAGCTGGGGATCCGCCCGCTGAAGGGGATTCTGCTGGCAGGCCCGCCGGGCACGGGCAAGACCCTCATGGCCAAAGCCGCAGCCCATTACACCGACTCGGTGTTTCTGGCCGCTTCGGGTTCCCAGTTCGTGGAGATGTACGCGGGCGTGGGGGCCCAGCGGGTGCGCCAGCTGTTCCGGGAAGCCCGCGCCCTGGCCCGGCGCCAGGGCAAGCGCAGCGCAATGGTGTTCATCGACGAGATCGAGGTCCTCGGCGGACGGCGGGGCCAGCACGGCAGCCACTTGGAGTACGACCAGACCTTAAACCAACTGCTGGTGGAGATGGACGGGCTCAACGCGGACGATCCCGTGCGGGTGCTGGTCATCGGCGCCACCAACCGGGCCGACTTGCTGGACCCGGCCTTGCTGCGTCCGGGGCGGTTTGACCGGGTGGTGCACGTGGATCTGCCCGATCGCGAAGGCC
>DATGRI010000059.1 GCA_035303785.1 Sphingobacteriaceae bacterium | reverse complement strand
CAGCCTTGGGCGCCCACGGCTTTGGGGGAAGGCTCTCCCCGGCCCACCCGCTGGAACCACATGGCGATCATCATGGAGCCCAGGAAGTAGGAAATGTTGAGACCCCACCAGACGCCGGTCAAGCCCCAGTCCAAATAGTTGGAGAGGAACCAGGCGCTGGGGAAGCGGAACACGAAGCCCGTCAAGATGGCGAACACCAGGGGAGCAAAGGTGCGGCCCGCTCCCCGCAGGCCGCCGGCCAATACGATGGCGATGCCGACGAAGCCGAAGAGGGGACTGACGGTCCGCAGGAAGTGCCGCCCCACCTCCAGCACCCCGGGGTCCCGGTTGAACATGCCCACCAACTGGTCGGGAATGAGCATGCAAAGGACGGCAAAGGCGCTGGTGACGGCAAAGGTAAGACCTGCCGACGTCCAGCCGCTGGCCAGAGCCCGCCGGTGCTGCTTGGCGCCGATGTTCTGGCCCACCATGGTGGTGGAGGCGATGCTGATGGCCATGGCGATAAGCAGCACCAGGGAAAACAGCCGGCCCGTGATGCCGTAGGCGGCCAGGGCCGTGCTGCCGAAGGCGGCCACCAGGCCGGTCATGAGGGACATGTCGAAGCCCCGGATGGACATCTCCACCGACGAGGGCAGGCCTAAGACGACGATTTGCCTGATGGCCTTAAAATCGGGCTTCAAGTGGGCCAGCCTGACGTTGATGCCGTAGTTGCCCCTCAGCATGAGAAGCCAGGCGATGGCGGCCCCCACGGAACGGGAAAGGACGGTGGCGACGGATGCGCCCGCCACGCCCATCTCCGGGAAGGGGCCCCAGCCGAAGATCAGGATGGGATCCAGCACCACGTTGATGGCCACGGCTACGGCCATGATTTTCATGGGGGTGACGGTGTCGCCCCAGCCCCGCAATAGGGCTTCAAACAAGAAGAAGAAGAACATGGAGGGCAGGCCGTAATAAAAGATGCGGAGATAGATAAAGGCCTCGTCCCACACGTCTGGGGGCGTCTGCATCAGCCGCAGCACCAAGGGCACCGATTGGGCCCCCACGATGGCCAAAATCACCGACAGGGCGCCCACCAGCAGGATGGTCTGACCCGCCACCCGGTTGACGCCGTCCTGGTCGCCGGCGCCGGTGCGCTGGGCCACCAGGGCCGTACCGGCAATGGTGAAGCCCAAGGCGAAGCTGACCACCAGCATGAAGGCGGGAAAGCTTAGGGCCACGGCCCCCACGGCCTCGGGACCCACCCGCCCCAGCCAGAAGGTGTCGGTCCATTCGTAGACCGTCTGCAGCAGGTTGCCGCCCACCACGGGCAAGGACAGGCGGATGACGGTGGGCAGGATGGGACCCGACAGGATGCGCTGACGCATGTCTGCCTTAGCCCCGGCAGATGCTTTTTGATCTGCTTGGGCAGGTGCGGTGGCACCAGCGCCGGCGGGAGCCCCGGGCTCAGGCGCCGACGCCTCGGGGCCGGCGGGCTCAGGCCCGGCTGCCTGAGGCAGCCTCTCCACCCCTTCGTACCGCTCCGTCACGGGGACACCTGCAGCTGCCGGGCATCGACTCGGGCCAATGCGCCCAGATATTCGTAGTGGGCCACTATGCCGCGCCGGATGGCGGCCAGAGGCAAGGATTCATCGGGAGCGTGGATCTGATCGTCGGGCCCGCCGAATGAGTAGAACACCATGTTCACTCCCAACAGCCGCCGGAACATCTCCGCCACCGGCAATGTGCCGCCCATGCGGGTCACCAGCGGCCGGCGGCCATATATTGAAGATAATATATCAGCGGCCACCGTCAGTGCTATATGCTTCACCGGCATCACATAGGGCCGGGCCGAACCGGGGAAGCGCCGGACGGAAACCTGGACCCCCGGGGGCACGTTGGCCATGATGTGGGCCTCCACCAGGTCCAAAACCTTATCGGGATCCTGGTCCGGGACCAGGCGGCACGTGATCTTGGCATGGGCCGTGCTGGGCAGGACCGTCTTGATGCCCTCCCCTTGAAAGCCGCCCCACATGCCGTTCACTTCCAGGGTGGGCCGCACCCACTGGCGCTCCAGGGTGGAATAGCCCGGCTCGCCGAACAGCTCCGCCACCCCCAACTGGGCCTTGTAGGCCTCTTCGTCAAAGGGCACGGCGTCGATGGCCGCCTTCTCCTCAGGGGTCAGGTCCCGCACATCATCGTAGAAGCCCGGCACCAAAATCTTCCCCTCGGGGCTCCGCAGCCCGGCCAGGATGGCGGCCAGAGCGTGGAGGGGGTTTTGCACCCCGCCGCCGTGGTTGCCCGAGTGGAGGTCGCCGGCGGGTCCCGTCACATCGATCTGCAGCCCGGCCAAGCCCCGGCTGCCGGTGACCAATGAGGGAGTCTGGTGGTCCCACATGGACCCGTCGGCGCAGATGGCCAGATGGGCCGCCAGCAGGTCCCGGTGCTTCTCCATGAAGGCGGCCAGGTGGGGGCTGCCGACTTCTTCTTCACCTTCAATGAGGAACTTGATGTTCAAGGGCGGCTGCCCGTGGAGTTCTTTATAGGCTTCCACAGCCTTGATGGGCATGAAGATATTGCCCTTGTCGTCGCTGGCCCCCCGGGCATAAAGACGGCCACCCCGCACCGACGGCTCGAAGGGCGGGGTGGACCACAAATCCAAGGGGTCTACAGGCTGCACATCGTAATGGCCGTAAATGATGACGGTGGGCAGTTGGTCCGAAACATGCCAATGGGCGAAAACCAGGGGCGCGCCCCCGGTGTCCATGATGTCCACCCGGGGCATGCCGGCGGCCCGCAGGGCCCCCGCCACCCACTGGGCGGCCCGTTGGATGTCTCCCCTATGCTCCGGCAGGGCGCTTATGCTGGGAATACGCAAAAAATCCTTCAACTGGGCCACGATGTCGTCGTCTGCCGCGGCCACATAGGCAGTGATGTCTTCAGCCAAGGGGCATGCCTCCTCTTCGGGCTACCCCCTTCGCGCCTCCGGGTTCATACCCTGCCGGCGGCGTCTCAAGACTCTTCCTGGTGCCCGTAGTGCTGCTTTACCACTTCGATGGAATCGCCGTCGATGACGTATTTGGAGTCGGGTCCCTGCAGGTGGATCAGCCGGTTTTCGGTGTCGAACTGGGTGTCGCCGATGTGGATTTCAAACACTTGACCGCCGCTGGTGTAGATGATCAACTCGCCCCACTTGTTGAGGAGTTCCTGCACCTTTTCCATCTTCACGGTATCACCTTCTTTCCTTGGGTCTAATCGGGAGTTTGTCCAAGGACAGCCTGCCCATTACCGGGCGGGATTGATTCCCAATTCTCCCCTGCGCCCTTTGCGGACGATGACCACATAGTGGCGGCCCGAATCGATGACCGAGTGGATGCGCTGGGAAAAGTCCTTGAAGCCCGCCAACTCCTTTTCCAGCTGCGCCACCCGGGCCTGCTCCTCGGCCAGGCGCCGCTCCAGGATTTCTGTGCGGCGCACCTGGCCGTCGGCCGCCTCGCTTTCGGGCACGGCCTCCGCGTTCAAATTGCCCAAGAAGGTGTAGACGTTGGGGGTGCGCCGGCCTCCCACTTCCCGGATCTCCAGCAGGCCCTGCTCCTGGAGATCGGCCAGCCCCCGCTTCACGATGGCATACGAAACGCCAGACCCCTCGGCGATTTCCTTATAGGTGGCCCTCAGTTCGGGATCTCCCGTTGCTTTGACCCGGTCTTGGAAGAACCTGATCAGCTTGCGAATGGTTCTGGCGGAAACATGCTTCGGGACGATGGGTCTGGCCATGATTACCCTCCTTAAGGGACGGCCCTTGCAAAATGGTGATTGGTGTAACGTAGCTAGTACGAAAAAAATTGTGAAATCCCTGCCATAAGATGATTATATTCCGGGAGAATTATGAAGGTTTATCCCGAGACCGGGATTTTCATATGGGCTGCCGGGTCCGGGCCGTGATACGTTGTAGGGAAGAACATGATACCGTTTAGGGAAGCAACGGATATCAGGGAAAGAGGGGTGGCGCCAGGTGCGATTCCTGGACGACGCCAGCCGGGAGGCCATCCGGCAGCGTTTGGGCGAAGGCGGCAATCAGGTTACCCTCCACGTTTTCATTCAGGATGATGAGCAGGCGGAGAATGGGCAGGCCCAGACCATTTCCAAGGACACGGTGGATTTGATGGAAGAGTTGGCGGAGGCGGCCGGCAACATCCGGGTCCGGGTGTACGAGCCGGACCAGGATATGCATGTTTTTACCCATTACGGCATCACGGAGGTCCCCACCGTCATGCCCATGGCGGAGCGGGATGAGGGCATCCGCTTCGTGGGCCTCCCCCACGGGTACGAATTCGCCAGCTTGCTGGACACCGTGGCGGCCATGCGCAACGACGAGGAGCCTGAGGTGAGCCCCGAACTGCTGGAGCGGCTGGCCGAACTGCGGGGCCCCACCAACTTGAAGGTGTTCTACACCCCCACGTGCCCCCACTGCCCCCGGGCGGTGCGCAACGCCATTCAATTGGCCCGGGCCAGCGACCAGATCACCGTTGAATTGATCGAGGCCCTGCAGTTCCCCCACCTGCGGCAGACGTACCAGGTGTTCGCCGTGCCCCGCACCGTCATCAACGACATCGCCGTCTTCGACGGGGCGGGCACCGTGGACGATGTGGTCTCCCACATCATAGCCGCCCATCGGGGTGAAGGGTTCGAGGAGCAGCAGGAAGAGATCCGCCGCCGGATGGAGGAAGCCGCCCGGCAGCAAGAGGCAGACGGCCGGGTAGACTAGCTGGTCGACGCCTTGACCGCGGCGCCGCCGTAGCGACGGGCTACATATTCCTCCAGGATGGCCAGGAATTGCTCCGCCATGTCGTCGCCCCGCAGGGTGCGGTACAGTTCCCCGTCCATGTAGACCGGCGCCACGGGCTCTTCAAAGGTCCCGGGCAGGGAGATGCCGATGTCGGCATGGCGGCTCTCCCCCGGGCCGTTGACCACGCAGCCCATGACGGCCACGGTCATCTCCTCCACCCCCGGGTACTGCCGGCGCCATTGGGGCATGCGCTCCTGGATGTACCGCTCCACCCGTCCGGCCAGTTCCTGGAAGAAGGTGCTGGTGGTGCGGCCGCAGCCGGGGCAGGCGGTCACCTGGGGCGTGAAGCTCCGCAGGCCCATGGACTGGAGCAATTGCTGGGCTACCCGGACCTCCTGGGTCCGGTCTCCCCCCGGCTCCGGGGTCAAGGAGATGCGGATGGTGTCGCCGATGCCTTCCTGGAGCAGCACCGCCAGGGCGGCGGTGCTGGATACCATCCCCTTGATGCCCATGCCCGCCTCCGTCAGCCCCAGGTGGAGGGGGTAGTCGCAGCGGGCGGCCAGTTCCCGGTACACCGCAATCAATTCCTGGACCGAAGACACCTTGGCGCTGAGGACGATCTTGTCGTGGGCCAGGCCGATTTCCTCCGCCAGGGCCGCCGACCGCAATGCGCTCTCGACGATGGCTTCCAGCAGCACTACGTTGGCGGGGACCGGATCGGGCCGCCGGGCGTTTTCATCCATCAGTTCCGTGAGCAGCTCCTGGTCCAGGGAGCCCCAGTTGACCCCGATGCGGATGGGCCGGTCGTGTTTGATGGCCTGCCTGATGATGGCGGCGAAGTTCTCGTCCCGCTGGGTGCGGCCCACGTTGCCGGGGTTGATGCGGTACTTGGCCAGGGCCCGGGCGCATTGGGGAAACCGCTCCAGCAGCACGTGCCCGTTGTAGTGGAAGTCGCCGATCAGGGGCACGTCCATGCCCCGCTCCCGGAGTCCGGCAGCGATGTGGGGCACGGCCTCGGCGGCGGCTTCGTTGTTTACGGTGATGCGCACCAGCTGGCTCCCGGCCTGGGCCAGGGCCGCCGCCTGCTCCACCGTGGCCTCCACGTCGGCCGTATCAGTATTCGTCATGGACTGGACTACTATGGGGTGCCCGCTGCCCATGGGAACACCGCCAACCCATACGGTTGTCGTGGCCCTGCGGGGTTCGGGGCCGATATTCAGTGATTGCATATTTTTTCACCCCATAGTATGATTATGCACATCATGATTAGGGGCCTGATTTCTCCGGGCCGGGAGTTGATGGGTATGCAGGTCGGTGTCGTAGGCGCCACAGGCTACACAGGAATCGAACTCTTGCGCCTTCTCAACGAACACCCCCATGTCCGAGTGGCATGGGCCGTGGCGCGGCGCGACGCTGGACGGGCCATCGGGCATACCCTGCCGCATCTGCTGGGTACAGCCTTGGCCGACTTGGTCCTGAGTCCGCCGGAGGACATGGACAACGGTATTCTACCACCAGTTGACTATGCTTTCCTAGCATTGCCCCACGGAGCCGCCGGCCCTGCCGCCCAAGCCCTGCGGGCTCAAGGGGCCAAGGTCATCGACCTGAGCGCCGATTTCCGCCTGAAGGACCAGTCGGTGCACCAGGCGTGGTACGGCACCCCCGACGAGGAGATGCCGCCGGCCTCCCTGCGGGAAGAAGCGGTGTACGGCCTGCCGGAACTGTTCCGCGACCAGATCCGGGACGCCGCCCTGGTGGCCAACCCGGGCTGCTACCCCACGGTGTCGGCCCTGGCCGCCGCGCCCTTGGTGGCCCACGGCCTGGTGGACGTGGACGACCTGATCTTCGACTGCAAGTCCGGGGTATCGGGCGCCGGGCGCAACGCGTCCATGACGGTCCATTACGGTGAAGTGAACGAAAGCCTGCGGGCCTACACCGTGGCGGGCAAGCACCGCCACATCCCGGAAATCGAGCAGACTTTGACCATCCTGGCCGGAAAGCAGGTGCGGATCACCTTCACCCCCCACCTGGTGCCCATGACCCGGGGCATCCTGGCCACCTTGTACGTGCGCCTGGCGGGCAAGGAGATGGACGAAGAGGACCTCCTCCGGCTTTACCGGGAGTTTTACGCCGGCGCTCCCTTCGTGCGGGTGTATCCCCAGGGGATGCTCCCCGCCACCAAGGCGGTCCAGGGCAGCAACTACTGCGACATCGGCCTGGCTTTGGACCGGCGCACCGGCCGCCTCCTGGTGGTGGCCGCCATCGACAACCTGGTGAAGGGCGCCTCGGGACAGGCCGTCCAGAACATGAACATCATGGCCGGGCTGCCCGAAGACGCGGGTCTCAAGATCTCACCCCTCTACCCTTGACCTTGAGCCTTATAATCGTGTTGTTGCAGGTGTGCAGGGGTGTTTATTTGTTGTGACGACCATGGATGCAAATAACCGACGGGAGGTAGGTGCCATGGGCAACCGGGACATAAACGACTTTGAGAGGAAAGACAAAGCCCCTGCGGGTCCCGGCGGCGTCACGGCGGCTGCGGGCTTCACCGCCCACGGCATGCATGCCGGCATCCGCAAGAGCGGCAAAAAAGACTTGGCAGTGCTGGTGGCCCATGAGCCCGTGCCGGCCGCGGCCATCTTCACCGTCAACGTGGTGCGGGCGGCTCCCGTCGTGGTGAGCGCCGAACATCTCCAGAAGAGCGGCGGCATGCTGCGGGCCATCGTCATGAACAGCGGCGTGGCCAATGCCGCCACCGGGCAGCAGGGTCTGGAAGACGCCCGGGCTACGGCCCGGTGCGCCGCCGAAGCCTTGGGGATCCCCGAGGAGCAGGTGGCCGTGGCCTCCACGGGCCTCATCGGCGTATTCCTGCCCATGGACGTCATCCGGGAAGGGGTGCCGGAATGCCTGGCGGCCGCCTCCCGGGAAGGGCACCTGCTGGCGGCCGAGGCCATCATGACCACCGACACCTTCAGCAAGGAGGCGGAAACCCGGCGGGTCCTGAGCGACGGCACCACCATCACCGTCGGGGCCATGGCCAAGGGGGCGGGCATGATCCACCCCAATATGGCCACCATGCTGGCCTTCGCCACCACCGACGCCCGGGTGACCCCGGCGGCCCTCAAGACGGCCCTGGCCCAGGCCGGCGACGCCACCTTCAACATGATCAGCGTGGACGGGGACATGTCCACCAACGACGCCGTCTTCCTCATGGCCAGCGGCGCCGCCGGCGGACCCCTCATCGACGGGCCGGGGCCGGACTTCGACGTACTCGTGTCGGCCCTGCTGGAAGTGTTTACGAAATTGGCCAAGGACATCGTCTCCGACGGCGAAGGGGCCACCCGGATCATGGAGGTCCACCTCCAAGGGGCGGCCAGCCCCGAGGAAGCCCGCCTGGGCGCCAGGGCCGTGACCCGCAGCACCCTGGTCAAGGCGGCCCTCTTCGGCGGCGACGCCAACTGGGGCCGCATCCTGGCGGCCTTGGGCTCTTCGGGCGCCGCCTTCGATCCCGACCGGGTGGACTTGAAGATCGGCGGCATTCCGGTCCTGGAGTCCGGGCGCCCCATCCCCTTCGACGAGCAAGAAATGGCCGCCGTCCTGGCGGAAAACGAAGTGCGCTTCGACTTGAACTTGAATGCCGGTGACCACTCTGCCACCGCCTGGGGGTGTGACATTACCTATGAGTACATTCGCGTCAACGCCGAATACCGCACCTGAACTCTCCCACAAGGCCGGCAGCGGGCCCGTGGCGGTGGTCAAGGTGGGCGGCGCCCCCCTCCACGGCGGGGCCGACACCGCCGCCTTGGCCCACGACCTGGAGCGGGCCCTGGCCGGTGGCTGGCGGGTGGTGGTGGTCCATGGGGGCGGCAGCCAGCTCAACGATCTGATGGGCCGGCTGGGCTTGAAGCCCCGCTTCGTGGACGGTCTCCGGTTCACCGACGACGATGTGCTGGCGGCCGCCGTCATGGCCTTCATGGCCGTCAACACCCAGTTGGCCGCCGCCCTGGTGGCCCAGGGCATCAAGGCCGTGGGCATGGCGGGCAGCGCCGGCGGCCTGGTGACGGCCAAGCGCCGCTATCACCGCCCCCAGGGCCAGGACACCGTCATCGACCTGGGCTGGGTGGGCGACGTGGCCGGCGTCCGCCGGGAGGTCATCGACAGCATCTGGACGGCGGGCTGCGTCCCCGTCATCGCCCCCTTGGGCCTGGGCGAAGACGGCCATCTGTACAACGTGAACGCCGACACCATCGCCGCCGCCCTGGCCGCGGGCCTGACGGCCGACCAGTGCCTCCTCCTCACCGACGTGCCGGGCCTGCTGACGGTGGCGCCCAATGAGCGCATCGAGGACGGGTCCGAACCCGAGGTGATCCGCCGCCTGTCGGCGGACCAGGCGGCCCAGTGGCTGGATGAAGGCCGCCTGACGGGCGGCATGCGGCCCAAGATCGCCGCCGCCTTGACGGCCGCCCAGGGCGGCGTGGCCCAAGTGCGCATCGTGGACGGCCGGGAGCCCGGGGTCATTTCCCGGCACCTGCTGGACGGGGCCGACGACGGGACGGTTATTTTAGGGGGTGCCGGCCGATGACCGACTGGCTGAATCGTGACAAGGAAGTGTTCCTGCAGGTTTACAACCGCTATCCCCTCATGCTGGTCCGGGGCAGCGGCTCCCGGGTCTGGGACGATCAGGGCCGGGAGTACCTGGACTTTTTGTGCGGCATCGGGGTGACCAGCCTGGGCCACTGCCATCCCGACGTGGTGGAGGCCATCACCCGCCAGGCGGCCACCTTGATCCACACGTCCAACCTGTTCCACAACGGCCCCGCCCTGGAACTGGGCGAACTGCTCATCAACCTGGGCGCCCTGGACCGGGTGTTCTTCTCCAACAGCGGCGCCGAGGCCACGGAAGGGGCCATCAAGCTGGCCCGCAAGTACCACTGGCGCCAGGGCCGGCCTGAGCGGAACGTCATCGTGTCCATGACCGGCAGCTTCCACGGCCGCACCCTGGGCGCCCTGGCGGCCACCGCCAAGCCCGAGATACAGGAGGGCTTCGGCCCCCTGCCCGGGGGCTTCAAGCACGTGCAGTGGAACGACGTGGAAGCCCTGGACGCCGCCCTGGACGATCAGGTGGCGGCCCTCATCCTGGAGCCGGTCCAGGGTGAAGGGGGCATCCACGTGGCCGATCCCCAGTTCATGCACGCCGCCCGGGCCTTGACGGCCGAGCGGGGCATCCTCCTCATCGTGGACGAGATTCAATGCGGCATCGGCCGCACGGGCTCCATGTTCGCCCACACCGAGTACGGCATCCGGCCCGACATCATGCTCCTGGCCAAAGCCCTGGGTAGCGGCCTGCCCATCGGCGCCATCTGCGCCACCGAGGAGGCGGCTCAGGGGTTCGCCTTCGGCGACCACGGCACCACCTTCGGCTCCAACCCGGTGGCCTGCGCCGCCGCCACCGCCACCCTGCGGGCCATCGTCCGGGACGATCTGGCCCGGCACGCCGGCGAAATGGGCCGGCTGCTCATGGACCTGCTCCAGGCCCGGCTGGGCGGCAATCCGGCGGTGACGGAAATCCGGGGCAAGGGCCTGATGGTGGGCATCCAGTTGACCTGCGACGCCCAGAAGGTGCTGGCGGGCTGCCGGGACCGGGGCCTGCTGGCCAACGTCACCTCGGGCTCGGTGCTGCGCCTCCTCCCTCCCCTCATCGTCACCGAGGAGGAAATCCGGCAGTCCGTGGAGATCATCGGCCAGGCCATAGAGGACGCCGTCGCCGCCCAATAGCCGGGCGCCGGCGGGAGACCATCGTCGTCAAAACCTGCTCCCACTGGAAAATTTCCGGCCGTTGACCGTTGGTTGACAGTTGCCGGAACTAGGTGCTACTATCTTCAACAGTGACGGGGCTGTTGTTGCCCTGCCCCGGAACAACGCCATAGGCAAACGCCATGAAGGGGAACAGTAAGCGCTCCCCCCGGACGTGCCAGAGAGCGGGTCCCCAGGCTGCAAGACCCGCCGCCGGAAGCGCTGAACCCACCCCGGAGCGGACGGCCAGCGCACTCCCCCTAGGGGTGCGGTAAGCCGCGACGGAGCCCAACCGTTACCTTGGGCGGGATGCCATCGCGCATCCTGGCAGAGAGGACGAACAACCCTGCCGGGCCGGCAGGCCGGCCGCCGGGGGTTGGCCGTCAACTAGGGTGGTACCGCGGATCCTTTCCGTCCCTAAGGCGGAAAGGTTTTTTAATTTTTATGAGGGGTGTTGCACAGTGGGAGCTAATCACAAGGTGGCCTTGGAAGGGCATATGAACCACATCCGGGAATTGCAAGGGGTACCCGGCAGCACCCCTTCTCTGGCCAACCTCCAGATAACCTTTATCGGCGCAGGCCGCATCGCCCAGGCCATGGTGGAGGGCCTGGTGGCCGCCGGCCTGTCGGCGGACCAGATTCACCTGACCAACCGGGGCAATCGGGAGCGCCTGAACCATTTGCAGAGCCGCTGGGGCGTCAACGTCCACCTGGACAAGGCGTCGGCCGTAGACGGCGCCCACGTGGTGGTGCTGGCGGTGAAGCCCGCCGACATGGCCGAGGCGGTAGCCCAGGTGAAGCCCCATTTGACGGGCGAGCCCCTGCTCATCTCCGTGGCGGCGGGCATCACCTTGGCGGCCCTGGCCGAGTGGACCGAAGATCGCTACGCCCTGGTGCGGGCCATGCCCAACTCCAGCAGCCGGGTGCTGGCTTCGGCCACCGCCCTGGCCTTCGACGAAAAGTGCAATGACGAGCACAAGGCTCTGGCCGAGGCCCTCTTCCGCACCATCGGCTCCGTGGTGGTGGTGCCCGAGGACCAGATGGACGCCGTCACCGGTCTTAGCGGCAGCGGCCCCGCCTATATATATAGACTGGTGGAAGGCTTGATGGAGGCCGGCCGCATGGCGGGCCTGCCCGACCACCTGACCCGCCGGCTCAGCATCGAGACCCTGTACGGGGCCGCCCACATGCTGGCCAGGACGGGTCAAGAGCCCACGGAACTCCGGCAAGAGGTGACCTCGCCGGGGGGCACCACCGCCGCGGGCCTGGCCGTGCTGGAAGCCCACGGCTTCACCGAAGCCCTGCAGCAGGCGGTGATGGCGGCCACCCGCCGGGCCGGCGAGCTGTCCAACTGGTACACCAACGACTCCGGGGAGATGGTGGGCTGACCTCTCGGGGGTGGGGCCGTGTCCCTGGCCCGTCAACTGCGGCTGTTGAACCTGGCCGCCGCCGCCCTGCTGGGCCTTTTGGCCTTCTATCTCCTGCTGGCGGCAGGGCGCTGGGCGGCCATGGTGCTGTTCATCGGCTTGATGATCGTAGGTCCCCTGGAAGACTGGCTCAAGTCCCGCTGGGGCGGGCCGCGGCCCCTGGCCCCCTCGCCGCCGGCGGAAATCATCGACCAGGGCACCAGCCTGTTGCTCATTTTGTGTATGATTTTAGCCAGCATACTGGGTTGATAATTACGGTATGAGGATGCATATGGCCGGAGGCGCTGACGGTTGCGGATAGGGTATCAAGGGGAGCCGGGAGCCTACAGCGAGGCGGCCCTGGTGGCCTGGTTCGGCGAAGAGGTGACGGCCCAGCCCTGCACCACCTTCGTGGATGTGGCCGAGGGGCTGGCCACAGGCGCTTTGGACGCCGCCGTCCTGCCGGTGGAAAACTCCTACGCCGGCGACGTGGGCGAAGTGTACGACCTGTTCTGGCGCTATCCCCTACTTATCCACGGCGAGATCACCCTGCCCGTCCAGCACTGCCTCCTGGGCCTGCCGGGCACCCGCTTGGCGGACATCCGCCGGGTGTGGTCCCATCCCCAAGGGCTGGCCCAATGCCGGGAATTCCTGCGGCAGCACGGCATCACGGCGGAGCCCGTCCACGACACGGCGGCGGCGGCCCGCCTGGTAGCCGAGGAAGGCAACCGGGAAGTGGCGGCCATCGCCTCGGCCCGGGCGGCGGTCCATTACGGCCTGGAAATCCTGGCGGCCAACATCCAGGACCATAAAGACAACACCACCCGCTTCTACATCTTCACCACCCCCGACGTGCAGTCGGTGCCGGGGCCGGCGGCGGCCCGCCCCAGGACCGATGAGGAAGGACGGCACCAAGGCAAGACGTGCCTCCTCTTCGCGGTCAAGAACAGGCCCGGCGCCCTCTACCGGTGCCTGGGCATCTTCGCCGCCCACCACATCAACATGACCAAGCTCACCTCCCGCCCCTACCCCGACCAGCCGTGGAACTACATGTTCATCGCCGACATCGCCGGAACCGTGTCGGATCCGGCGGTGGCCCAAGCCCTGGCGGAACTGGAGGAGCAGACGGTCCTCCTGAAGATTCTGGGCTCCTTCCCCACCTACGCCGCCCTGTAACCGGTACGCTCTCCCCCGGGATTCCTTCCCCTTTCCCATGCTTGCCGTGCTTGGGCAGGAGCGCCCTTCACCTATGGCCAACAACCTTGCTGTGCCTTTTTTCACAACATTTGTCCCGTTGCACCGGCAGTAAGGAGTGATCTTCATGGCTGATGCGGCAAATGCGCCTGCCGCCGGCAACGGCGGGGAAGCGGCGGAAAAGCTGCGGGTCGGTTTCATCGGCTTGGGCCTCATGGGCCAGGGCATGGCCAAGAACATTTTGAAGGCCGGCTACCCCCTGACCGTTTGGAACCGCACCCGGGAAAAGGAAGAGCCCCTGGCCGCCCTGGGCGCCCAAAGGGCCGACGATCCCCAGTCCCTGGCCGCCCAGGTGGACGTGGTCATCACCATCGTCAGCGACACCCCCGACGTGCGGGAGGTGCTCCTGGGCTCCAAGGGGGTCATCCACGGGGCCCGGCCGGGCCTGGTGGCCATCGACATGAGCACCATCGACCCGGGGGCCACCCGGGAGATGGCCGCCCAACTGGCGGAAGCCGGGATCCACATGCTGGACGCCCCCGTCAGCGGCGGCACCGAAGGGGCCGAGCAGGGCACCTTGACCATCATGGTGGGCGGCTCCCCCGAGGTGTACGCCCGCATGGAGCCCCTCCTCCTGACCATGGGCCACCGGGTCACCTACATGGGCGACCACGGCAGCGGCCAGGCCACCAAGCTGGTCAACCAAATCGTAGCCATCCTCAACACCCTGGCCCTGTCGGAAGGCCTGGTCTTCGCCGCCAAGGCGGGCCTGGACCTGGACAAGGTAGTGGCGGCCATCGGCGCCGGCGCCGCCGGCTCCTGGATGTGGAACAACCGGGGGCCCCAGGTGCTGGCCGGCGACTTCGCCCCCGGCTTCACCATCGCCCTGCAGCAGAAGGACCTGGGCATCGCCCTCAACGCCGCCCGGCAGTTGAAGGTGTCCCTGCCGGGGACCGCCCTGGTGCACCAGCTTTACAGCTCCCTGGAAGCCAGGGGGCTCAGCGAGGAGGGCAACCACGCCCTCATCAAGGCCATCGAGGCTTTGAGCGGCGTGGAGGCGCGGCGCAATTAGAACCAAAACCGGCGGGACGCCGCCGGCAATGCCGGCATCGATGCTGACAAAAGGCAGTTTGGGATAAGCGCCGGGCCAGGCCCCTTTCCCCTAGGCGGGAATTGGGGCCTGGCTCTTTTCCCGGCGATTGAAGACGGTGTGGGTGGTGTAGCCAGCCGCCCGGGCCCAGGCGAACAGTTCCGGGTAGGCCCAGCCTACGTGCTCGGGCTGATGGGCGTCGGAGGCCAGGCTGATGGGCACCCCCAGGGCCCGGGCCTTCACCAGCAGCCGCTGGTCGGGGTAGATCTCCCCCACGGGCTTGCGCAGGCCGGCGCTGGACACCTCCAGGCAGATGCCGGCGTCCCGGGCCGCCTCGGCCATCCGGTCGAAGTACCCGTCCAGCAGGTGGGCCTCCTCCGGCGGCAGGCGGTAGCCGTAGATCTTGATCAGGTCTGGATGGGCGAAAATGTCGAAAATGCCGCTGCGGATGGCCATTTCCGCCAGGCGGAAGTAGTCGGCGTAGGCCTGGCTCACGTCCCGGCCCACCCACGACTCGGCGTCCAGGTCGAAGCCCCACTCCCCCAGCCAGTGGACGGAGCCGATGACGTAGTCCCAGGGGTAATTGGCCATAAGACTGCGGATGTCGTCTTCCCGTTCGGGAATGTAGTCCATCTCGATACCCAGCTTCACCGGCAGGCCGGCGGCCTTGGCATCCTCGATGAGACGCACGTAGTCATCCAGGAGGAGCCCCTGGCTGCGGCGGGCGATGTAGTCGGGCCGCTCCAGGAGAGGCGCCGCCTCCACGAAGTGGTAGGCGTGCTCGCTGATGCCGATCTCGTCCACGCCCACCTTCTCCGCCTGCTCCACGAAGCGGCGCAGGTAGGACATCTTCAGGCCTTCAACTTCCAAATGCATGTGATAGTCGGTGACCATATATTTCATTCCTCGCCGGCGGCCCCGGCGCCGCTGCCGGAGTTGAAATGGGGCAGGATGACGACCCGGGTCTCCACCATGTTTTCCGTGCCCCGCAGTTCCGCCAGCACCTCGGGCGGCACTGGATCGTCCAAGGCCAGCACCATGATGGCCTCGCCCCGGACCTCCCGCCGGGCCACCTGCATGGCGGCGATGTTGACGCCGTGGCGGCCCAGGATGCTGCCCACCCGGCCGATCATGCCCGGCCGGTCCTGGTGCCGGGTCAACAGGAGGCAGTGCCCCGGGACCATGTCGATGGGCAGGCCGTCCAGGTTGGTGAGGCGGACGGTGCCGTCCACGCTGAGGGTGGCCGATACGGTGCGGCGCGGCTCCGTCAGGCCGGCCACGCTGATGACGGGGCCCACGGCTTCCCGGGCCGTCTCGGTGCGCTGGGACACCTCGAGCCCCCGGCGGCTGGCCAGCAAGGGGGCGTTCACCAGGTTCACCGGGTCTTGGACGATGCCTTCCAGCATGCCCTTCAAGACGGCGCCCGTCAAAATCTCCACGGCCCGGGCCGACGGCAGGTCCGCCGCCCGGACCACCACTTCCACCTTTTCCATGGGCCCGCCCAGGCCTTCCCGGTAGATGAGGCCCAAGGTCTCCGCCATGGGCACCAAGGGCCCGATGGCCCGCCAGTCCTCGTCGGACAGGTAGGGCAGGTTGACCACGCCCCGGGCCGGCTCGCCCCGGAGGAGGCGCATCACCTGGTCGGCCACGCTGGCGGCGATGTAGTTGAGGGCCTGCTGGGTGGAGCCGCCGAGATGGGGCGTCAGCACCACGTTGGGCAGTTCCGCCAGGGGATGCTGGCCCGGCGGCTCCGTCTCGAACACGTCCAGGGCGGCGCCGGCCAGCCGGCCTTCCCGCAGGGCCGCCTCCAGGGCCGCCTCGTCGATGAGGCCGCCCCGGGCGCAGTTGATGATGTAGGCCCCGGGCTTCATGGTGGCCAGGGCCTCGGCGTCGATGATGTTACGGGTTTCCGGGGTGCGGGGTATGTGCAGGCTGACGATGTCGGCGTTGGCCAGGAGTTCGGGCAGTTCCATCTGCTGGACGCCCATGGCCTGGAACCGGCTCGCCGTCACGTAGGGGTCGAAGCCCAGCACCTTCATGCCGAAGACCAGAGCCCGGCGGGCCACCTCGGAGCCCACCCGGCCGAAGCCCACCAGGCCCAAGGTCTTGCCCCGAAGTTCCTCGCCTACGAAGCGGCTCCGCTCCCACTTGCCCGCGGCCAGGGACTGGTGGGCCGCCACCACCCGGCGCAGCAGGCTGAGCATCAGGGCGAAGGTGTGCTCGGCCACGGCCACGCTGTTGCCGTCGGCCACGTTGACCACGAAGATGCCCCGCTCGGTGCAGGCTTCCAGATCGATGTTGTCCACGCCCACCCCGGCCCGGCCGATGACCCGCAGCCGGGGCGCCCCGGCCAGCACCTCCCGGGTGACCCGGGTGCCGCTGCGGACGATAAGGCCGTCGGCATCCTGCAGGGCTTCCATCAGCTGGTCCATGTCGGGCGAGCGGGGAAAGGCCGTCACCTCGGCCCCTTCGTACAGGGACGTAAGGCTTTCCGGTGGCAGGGGCTCCGTTACGACTACTTTATAGGGGGCGCCGGCGCGGGCGCTCATCGGTTCACCCCCGCCGCAGGCAGGTCGGCCCAAATCTCTTCCAGGATCTTAAAGGCCTGGGTGATGTGCTCCGGCTGGACGCCGCCCATGTGGCCCATGCGGATGACCGTGTCCTTCAGATGGCCTTGGGCGCCGGCCAGCACCAGGCCCTTTTCCCGGGCCAGCTTCAGCACGGTGCCGGGGGCGATGCCTTCGGGCAGGACGGCCGCCGTCACCGTGGGCGAGGCCACCTCTGCGGGGGCCAGGGGCCGCAGGCCCAAAGCCTGGAAGCCCTCCCGGGTCATGTCCCGCATCCGGCGGTGCCGGGCGAAGAGGGCCTCCTCCCCTTCGGCTTCGATGCTGTCGAGAGCCGCCTGCAGCCCGAACCACAGGCCCACGGCCGGGGTGTAGGGCGGCTTGCCGGGCGCCTTCAGGTAGGGCTCGAAATCCCAGGTGAACCGGGGCAGTTTGGCCTTGGCCATGGCTTCCCTGGCCCGGGGCCCTACGGCGACGATGCCCAGCCCGGGGGGCGTCATCAATGCTTTCTGGGATGCGGTGATGGTCACGTCGATGTTCCACTCGTCCATGTAGAGGGGAGCGCCGGCGAAGGAGCTGACGGCGTCCACCAGGATGAGGACGTCGGGCGCCACGGCCCGGATGGCCTTGATGTTCTCGTCCAGGGGCTGCAATACGCCCGTGGAAGTCTCGCAATGGGTAAGGAGTACGGCATGGAAAGGCTTGCCGCCCGACTGTAGTCTGGCGACGATTTCATCGGGGTCAGGCGCCTGCCCCCATTCCACGTCCAGGCGCTCCACGTCCAGTCCGTAGGCTTCGGCGATGGCGGCGAAGCGGGCGCCGAAGGCCCCCATGACGCAGGACAGAATGCGATCCCCCGGGGAAGCCACGTTGACCAAGGCTGCTTCCAGGGCGCCGGTGCCCGAGGACGGGAGGATGACTACGTCGCCCTGGGTA
>DATGRI010000058.1 GCA_035303785.1 Sphingobacteriaceae bacterium | reverse complement strand
GCTCCTACGTTTTCCATCCCTACACCTTGGTCAAGGACCACCGGACCAACCATGAGACGAAAAACGTGCGGGAAGTAATGGACGGCGATTTGGATGGCTTCATCTACGCCTACCTGCAGCAGCAGGCCGTGGACAGGCCCGCCGGGTGATAGGTGGCGGCTTTGACGGAACGGGTGCAGGTGCTGGGCCAGCCGGTGGACCGGGTGGCCATGGACGAGGCGGTGGCCATGATCAGCCGCTGGCTGGAGGAAGGCCTCCCTGCCGGCGGCGCCGCCCGGCTGGTGGTCACCGCCAACCCCGAAATCGTATACAATGCCCGCCGGGACCGGGAACTGGCCCGGGTGCTGGCCCAAGCCCCGCTGGTGGTGGCCGACGGCATCGGCATCGTCTGGGCCGCCCGGCGCTACGGCCGGCCGGTGCCGGAGCGGGTGCCGGGGGTCGACCTGATGATGGCCCTGCTGGAGCGGGCCGCCCAACGGGGCTGGCGCCCCTTTTTTTTGGGCACCCGGCCCCAAGTGGTGGCCCGGGCGGTCCAGCGGGCGGAACAGCTTTTTCCCGGCTTGGCCATAGCCGGGTACCACCATGGATACTTCCACGACAAGGATGAAGAAAGGGTCCTGGCCCAAATACGGCAGGCGGCCCCCGACCTGGTGTTTGCCGGCATGGGGGCGCGGCGGGAGTTGACGTGGCTCCACCGCCACCGGCAGGCCCTGGGGGTTCCCGTGGCCATGGGGGTGGGGGGCAGCCTGGATGTGCTGGCCGGCGAGGTGCAGCGGGCGCCGGGCTGGGTGCAGGCAGTGCACCTGGAATGGCTGTACCGCCTGCTGAAGGAGCCCCGGCGGTGGCGGCGCCAGGCGGTGCTGCCCCTGTTCGTCCTGGCGGTGCTGCAGGACAGCCGCCGGGGTTAATGGGGCGGCTTTAGGCCTGGGGGGCCTGCCGCGGCCTTAAGCCTGCAGTTCCGCCATGGCCTGCCGGTACTGCTCCTCGGAAGGCACGCCGTGGTGCCAGCGGTAGTCGTCTTCCATAAAGGAAACGCCCTTGCCGATTACGGTGTTGGCCACGATGACCGACGGGCGGCCCTTCTCCGCCAGGGCGGCCTGGAAGGCATCGTACAGGGCGGGGATGTGGTGGCCGTCCACCTCCTGGACGTGCCAGCGCCAGGCTTCCCAGCGGGGGGCCATGGGGCGCACTTCCATGACCTTTTCCACGGGGCCGTCGATCTGGGTGCCGTTCACGTCCACCACCACGATGAGGTTGTCCACCTTGTGATGGGCGGCGGCCATGGCTGCTTCCCAAGTCTGCCCTTCCTGGCATTCCCCGTCGCTCACCAGGCAGAAGACCCGGTAGGACTTGCCCGTCAGCCGGGCGGCCATGGCGCTGCCCAAGGCGAAGGACAGGCCGTTGCCCAGGGAGCCGCCGGAGTATTCCACCCCGGGCAGCCCGGAGCGGATGCTGGGATGGCCCTGGACGGGCGATTCCAGGCGGCGGAAAGTGGACAGCAGTTCCTTGGGGAAGTAGCCCCGGTCCGCCAGGATGGCGTACAGAATGGGGCACA
Source organism: Sphingobacteriaceae bacterium (assembly GCA_035303785.1). GTDB lineage: Bacteria > Bacillota > Sulfobacillia > Thermaerobacterales > RSA17 > DATGRI01. The sequence goes on along the minus strand of DATGRI010000058.1, from coordinate 94,663 downwards.
TGTGGCCGGCGCTGAGGACGAAGCGATCCCGGTCGGGCCAATGGGGCTCCTCCGGCCGGTCGTTGATGAACCGGTAGAACAGGGTGGTGAGCACATCGGCGGTGCCCAAGGCTCCCCCGGGGTGGCCCGACTTGGCGGCATAAATCATGTCGATGACGCTGCGGCGCATTTCCTGGGCCTTGGCGGCCACGGCCTCGTGGCTGTCCAGGCGCAAGACCCTTTGCTGGGTGCTCACGGCTGTCGCTCCCCCCTCAAGAAGTCGCCGACGGCGGCGGCGATGCCGGCGGGCGCCAGGCCGTAGTGCTCGATGAGGGCGAAGGCTTCGCCCGATTGACCCCATTGGCCGCGCACACCCAGCCGCAGCACGGGCGTGGGCTGGTGCTCGCTCAACGCCTCGCATACGGCGCTGCCCAGGCCTCCTTTGATCTGGTGCTCCTCCACGGTGACCACCCGGCCCGTCTCCCGGGCGCATTGGACGATGGTTTCCACGTCCAGGGGCTCGATGGAGGAAACGTTGACCACCCGGGCGGAAATGCCCTGGTGGGCCAGGGCGTCGGCGGCGGCCAGGCTGTTGGCCACCATCAGGCCGCAGGCCAGCAGGGTGACGTCGCTGCCGTCCCGGACGATGCGGGCCTTGCCCAATTCGAAGGAATAGTCGTCTTCGTTGAAGATGGTGGGGAATTTGGCCCGGCTGAGGCGCACATAGACGGGGCCGTCATCGTGCTCCGCGGCCCAGCGGGTCACCTGGCGGGTTTCCACGGCGTCGGCGGGGACAATGACCTTCATGCCCGGCAGCACCCGCATATTGTTGATGTCTTCCAGCATCTGATGGGAGGCCCCGTCCTCACCCACCGTCAGGCCGGCGTGGGTGGCGAAGATGCGCACCGGCGCGTCCTGGTAGGCGATGACCTGGCGGATCTGCTCCCAGGGCTTGCCGGCGGCGAACATGGCGAAGGTGCTCACAAAGGGCCGGAGTCCGTTCATGGCCAGGCCGGCGGCGATCCCCATCATGTTGGCTTCGGCTACACCTATGTTGAAAAAGCGGTCGGGAAATCGTTCTCCGAAGGGCAGGGTGCGGGTGGATTCGGCCAGGTCGGCGGTGAGAACCACGATGCGGGGGTCTTGCTCGCCCAGCTCCACCAGTACATCGCCGTAAGCATCCCGCAGGCTTTCTGATTTTAGAGTGGACAACCTGTCTCCTCCCAACCCGTCCCGGTGAAGGCGCCGGGTCCGGCCCCACCCGGGCGTTCACCCAAGCATTTTAGCACAGACCCCGCCGCCCCGGAAGGTGCGGGGGGGTGCAGGCCCGGCCCGCGTTGAAATGGAGCAGGGCACCGTCAATAATGGATAAGGTTAAGCAAGGGAGGGCCCACCGGTGAGCCGCACGCCCAACTACAGGTTCTTGGCGGGGTTTCTCGTCGTGCTGACGGCCTTGAGCTGTTGGGCCCTTTTTTATGCCCTGGGCCCCGAATTGAGGCCCCGGCAGCCGGACCCGCCCGTGGGCCTGGCGGTGGACTACCGGCGCTTGGCGGCCGTAGCCGCCCGGGACGGGCTGTCCTTGCCCGTGGCCATGGACTACGTGCGCTCCTTGGGTGTGGATACGTTGGTCATAGGAGAGCAAACCCTGGCGGCCCTGGTCGATGCGGGCCGGGTGCACCTGCGCTGGGGCTGGGAGATCATCGACGACTGGCGCACCGGCGCCGGACCCCAGTGGCTGCCCCGGTGGGCGGGGCCCGACGGCACGGGGCCCTATGCGCCCCCCTTCGCCCCTTGGCATCTCCTGGTCATGCCCGTTGATCCCGAAGAAGGCCAATGGCTGCTCCACGCCTTGTCCCGCCGCTGGCCGGGCCGGGTGGAAACCATGGCCGTGCCCGGCGAAGGTGTCTGGCTGTCGGTGGCGGTGCCCAAGGAAAACCCTTGGACGGCCCTGCTGCGGAAGCGCCGCTTCCACCGTTACCTTTGGCCGGAAGATGAAAGGGACATCTATCCTTACCATCTGCTCCACCATCCCCTGGGCTATTCGCCCCAACAAATAGAGGAAGTGACGGCCGCCGGCTTCCATGTGGCCCTCCGGGTGGAGGAGCCGGCCCTGGAGCGGGAGGTTCCTCACGAGTTTTTAGGGCCCGGGGCTGACCTGCCGCCGGGCACGTGGGTGATGCTGGCCCCGGCATCCCTCCCGGGGGGAGCCCCGGCGGGAGATGCCTTGCCGGTGGTGGACCCGGCTCCGGCAAGGGAGGCCGGCGGCGGGGATACCGTGGAACGCTGGCGGGACTTCATCGGGGAGCGGGGCTGGCACCTGGGCCTGGTGGGCAGTCCCCGCAGCGCCGCAGCCCGTACCTTGGCGGCGGGCCTGTCCCATGACCTGATGGCCGTGCACCCCGTCTGGCCCGAAGAGTCCCCGGCGGATCTGGTGGGGCGGGTGACGGGCAGCCGGGTGCAGGTTTTGTATTACCAATGGTTCATGACGTTGACGGGGCGGGAGGGCGACCCCGCCTACCTGGATCAGGGGCGCTTCGATGAATTGCTGGAAGGCCTGGCGGCGGCGGGCCGCTCCGTCGGCCTCCCCCGTCCCGGCGGGGGTGAGGGGTGGGGCGGGGGTCCCCCCCTGCCCCCGATGGTGCGTAACGCCTTAGTGCCGGCAACCGCCGTCCTGGGGTCGTGGGCGGCCCTGGCCGTAGGCAGCGGCCTGGCGGGCGGCCCCCTGGCATCACCCCTCCGGGCGGCCCTGGCGGCCGCCATGGCAGGCGCCACCGGCATCGGCGTGGGCCTGGTGCCGGCGGTGCTCCAGCGGCAGCCGGCCCTCATGACGGGCGCCTTGTCCAGTCCGGGGGTTGCCCTGGCTCCCCTGGCGGCCCTGGCCGTCGCCCTCTGGCTGGAACTGGGCAACGGCGGGCGGGCCAACGGCGCCCTGCCCCCCGGCGCCCACGAAACCTCCGGAGCCCGCCGGGCCTGGGGCAGGGCCTTCACCTTCGGCCACCTGCTGGTAGTGGGCGCTGCCGCCGGGGTGGCGGGCCTGGCCTTCCTCCGGCTGGCCGGGTCGCCGCCGGGTCCCGCCGGGCCCCCCGGCAACGGCCCCGGGCTGATGGGGCTGCTGCTCCGGGCACCCCTGCCCTTCCTGGAAACAATCCTTACGGTGCCGGCCCTGCTCCTGGCCTTCAGCCGGCCCTGGCGCCGGGAGGAAGCGGGCGGGGACGCCGGACCCGCCGGCGCAGAAGGAGAGGTTGCCGGCGGAACTTGGTCCCCTTGGCCGGCCTTGCTGCGGGCCATGGGCCTGGTGGGCCAGGGGGCCGTGGTGGGCGCTTTGGCCCACGGGCAAATTCCCCTGACCGTCACCTTGCCCGCCGCGTGCCAGGGGACGGCCGCCGGCCTGGTGCTGGGGCTGGTTCTTCACTGGATCATCCGGCGCTGGGTTGAGGCGGTTCCTTTGGACTGGTCCGGCCCCGCGGTGGAGCCGGGAGGGGGGCGGCCGTGATGGGCAGGGGCACATGGGCAGCCCGCCTGCTGGGCCTGTTTTTGATCATTGCAACGGTGACGGGCCTGGCCGCCGCCGGCCACACCCTTTGGCTGCGGCACCGGGCCGAGAAGGCCAACCGGACCGTGGAACTGGCGGCCGATTTCCGCGATTTCATGGAACTGGCCCGCCAGGATGATCTAGATCCCCGGGAAGTTTGGGCCGCCCTGCGGGAGGCGGGCGTCACCACCCTGGCCCTCAACGAGTTGACCTTGGGGCGCCTGGTGGAAGAGGGCCTGGTCACCGCCCTGGCGGGCAGCCGACTCCTGAGCCGGCCCGGCTACCAGCAGGAGGCGGCCCCCGCCCTGGCGGAACTGGTGCGGCAGGGCCAGGTGAGGGCGGAGCACACTTATCTCCTGATCCCCGATGAGGAATTGGCGGAGTTTGTCGGCGGGCAGCTTTGCCGGCGCCTGCGGCAGCCCTGCGCCCATCACCAGGCGGCCGGCTCCCCGCCGGTGCTGGAAGTGCCCATGGGCCTGGATAACCTGAAGGACATGGGCATGGGCATCTGGCCCCGGGATCTGGCCCTGGCCCGGGATCTGGGCATGCTGGTCATTCCCCGGCTGGAGGATTACCCCACCGCCACTCCCGCTTCCATCACGGAAGACTTTGCCGCCCTGGCGGAGGCCGATGTCCGCACCGTGGTCTTCAACGGCCGGGCGGTGCTGGGGGCGGCCGCCGACCTGGTGGATGTGACGGCGGAGCAATTCCGCCGGCGGGGACTGGTCCCCGGCGCCATCGAATCGGTGACCTTGCTGGCCCATTTTCCCCAGGCGGGCATGACGGAACTGGTGGAAGCCCTGGACTACCAGGCCGCCCGGGTTTACAGCATCGCTCCCGAATATCAAAACCAGCTTACCAGCGCCGAACTGGCGGAAATCTGGGCCCGGTCGCCGTGGGAGCGCAATATTCGGATCCTATACATCCGGCCCTACGCCGACGGCCCCCCGGGCATGAATCTGGAGCGCACCTTGACGGCCATCGAGGATGCGGTGGCGGGCTTGGAGCGGGCCGGCTACACCTTCGGCCCCGCCGGCACCTTCCCGCCCTTCTCCATCCCGCCGGCCTACCGCTGGGCCATGGCGGGCCTAGTGGTGGCGACCGCTCTGGGCTTGCTGTGGCACTTGGGCCTGGTGTCGCCTACCTGGCTCCTGGCTTTGGGTTTGGGGGCCTGGGGCGGGTGGGCCGCCTTGGCCTACATCGGCTTCGGCGACGCCCTGTATAAATTGACGGCTCTGGCGGCGGCCCTGCTGGCGCCCTTGGCGGCCTTCCACATTCTTTTCCACCGCTGGCGCCGCCGCTGGCCGGGCGAAGGCCACGACCCGGCGGGTCCGGGCCTCGGGTGGCGGGGCGCCTTGGCCGGGGTGGCGGACCTGCTGGTGGTCTCGGGCGCCAGCCTGGCCGGCGGCCTGCTGGTGGCCGCTCTTTTGGGGGATCTTCCCTACCTGTTGGAGTTTGAGTACTTCAGGGGCGTCAAGGCGGCCCTGCTGCTGCCGCCGGCTGCCGTAGCCCTCCTGTACTTGTGGCACTTGGGCCTGGTCAGCGGCAGCCGCCTCCGGGAACTGCCCGCCCGGGGCCGGGAGCGGCTGGCGGCGGTACTCCGGGAAGGGGCCGTGGTCCTGGGAGTGCCCATCAACGTGGGCCATGCCGTGCTGGCCGGCCTCCTGGCCGCCGCCGCCCTGCTGGTGCTGCTGCGCAGCGGCAACCAGACCCGGGACGTGGTTCCCCAGTGGGAACTGCAGCTGCGCACCCTGCTGGAAACCTTGCTGGCGGTGCGGCCCCGCTTCAAGGAGTTCGCCCTGGGGCATCCCATCCTGGTGGTGGCCGGCTGGGCGCTGGCCCGCATTCCCGGACCGTGGCTGGCCCTGCTGGCCGTGGCCGGGGCCGTGGGGCAGTCTTCCCTCATCAACACCTTTTCCCACCTGCGGACGCCTTTGGCCATCTCCCTGTGGCGCACGGGGCACGGCCTCTGGCTGGGCATCCTCCTGGGCCTGCTGGGTGTCCTGGCCTTGGAAGTGGCCTGGCGCCTCTGGCGGAGGCTGTGGGGACGGTCATCGCCGGCGGCCCGAAAGGAGATATAAGTGCGGCGCATAGTCATTTCCGGATATTACGGCTTCGGCAACGGGGGAGACGAAGCCATGCTGGCAGCCCTGGTGGACGGCTTGCGCCGCCTCCATCCCCAAACCCACCTGACGGTGCTGTCGGCCGATCCCCAGGCCACCCGGGAAGAATACGGCGTCCACAGCGTGGGCCGGCTGTCGCCCACGGGCATCCGGGCCGCCCTCAAGGGGGCCGACCTCCTCATCAGCGGCGGCGGCAACCTGCTCCAGGATGTGAGCGGCCCCTTCAACATCCCCTACTACCTGGGCCTGGTGGAAGTGGCCCGCTGGCACGGGGCCGCCACCATGCTGCTGGGCCAGGGCATCGGCCCCGTGGAAGGCCGGCTGGGCCGCTGGCTCATCCGGCGCCTGGCCGACCGGGTGGACGCCATCACCGTCCGCGACGAGGAATCGGCCGGCTTCCTGGAACGGCTGGGTGTCCGCCGGCCCCGCATCGCCGTGGCCGCCGACACCGTTTTTTCCTTGGACATGCCCGCCCCGGCGGAACCGGTCGCCCCGGACCACCCCCGGCCCGCGGTGGCCCTAAGCCTGCGCCAGCGGGGCCTGCCGCCGGAGGCCCGGCCCCTGGTGGTGGACGCCCTGAACCGGTTCACCCAAATGACGGGGGTCCACCTGCTGCTGGTGCCCATGCAGCCCCAGGAAGATCTGCCCTTAGCCCGCTGGCTGGCCGAACGCCTCACCCCGGGCACCGCCACCCTCCGGCCCGTGGACCACTGGCGGCAGGCGGCCGAAACATTCCGGGGCTGCGAGGCGGTCATCGCCATGCGGCTCCACGCCCTCATCTTCGCCGCCCTGGTGGGCCGGGCGCCCTTGGGCCTGTCCTACGACCCCAAGGTGGATCTATTCCTGGCCCAGGTGGGGCTCCAGCCCGTCGCCGCCTCCGACTGCCTGCCCGAAGCGAGGGTCCTGGCCCGGCGCCTGGCCGCCGCCTACGACGACCGCCAGGCCCTGGCCGCCCGGGTGGCAGACGCCCTGCCGGTGCTCCGGGCCAAGGCCGCCGTCAACTTTGAGATGGTGGACTGGGTTCTGGCGGGCGCCCGCAAGGCCTCCGGGGAGGCCGATGCCGACATTTACAATAACGTTACAGCTTCCGACGCTTTTCGACGCCAGGGCAGGAACGGTTAAGGGCCTGTCGAAAACCGTGGCACGACCAGGGCGGGAAAGCCCTGCCGCAACACCATCCGCAGCGCCTCCCGTAATCCCGATGAATTTGCGGTCAATCTGGAAACGTGGTGTCGAAGTGGTTGAGCTGGTCAACGTTGCCAAAGTTTATGACAACGACACCGTGGCCCTGGTGGACGTCAACCTGTCCATCGAGCCCGGTGAATTTGTTTTTTTGGTCGGTCACAGCGGCGCCGGCAAGTCCACCCTGTTGCGGCTCATTTACCGGGAGGAGGTGCCCACCCGGGGCGCCGTCATGGTGGGCAACGTCAACGTCGCCCGCCTGCGGCGCCGGGAAATTCCCTTCCTGCGCCGGCGCATCGGCGTGGTCTTTCAGGACTTTCGCCTGTTGCCCGACCGCACCGTGGGCGACAACGTGGCCTTTGCCCTGTGGGTGACCGAAGCATCACCCCGGCACATCCGCCGCCGGGTGCCCGAAGTACTGGAATTGGTGGGGCTGGCCGACAAGATGCACCACCGCCCCCACGAACTGTCGGGGGGCGAGCAGCAGCGGGTGGCCCTGGCCCGGGCCCTGGTGAACTGGCCGCCCCTGCTCCTGTGCGACGAGCCCACGGGCAACCTGGACCCCGAAACGGCCTGGGGCATCATGGAGCTTTTGGAAGACATCAACGACCGGGGCACCACCGTTCTGGTGGCCACCCATGCCAAATCCATCGTCGACGCCATGGGGAAGCGGGTGATCGCCCTGCGGGACGGGCGGGTCGTCCGTGACCAAGAGCGGGGAATCTACAGTGATGCGACTTAGAACCTGGGGCCACATCTGGCGGGAGGCCCTGCTGGGCATCGTCCGGCACGGCCTCATGAGCCTGGCCTCGGTGACCACGGTGGCCATTTGCCTGACGGTCCTGGCGGCCATCCTGCTGGTGGCCGTCAACCTGCAGCACATGGCCGTGGAGGCCGAATCCCAGGTGGAAGTGACGGCCTATGTGGGCAACCAATTCGACCGCCGCCTGGCCCCGGTGCTGGTGGAGCGGGTGAAGGCCATCCCGGGGGTGGCCGACGCCCGGCTGGTGACCAGGGAAGAAGGCTTGGCCCAGCTGCGCCGCCAGTTCGGCGAGCGCTGGGACTACATCTTGGAAGGCTATGACGATCCCGAGATGAACCCCCTGCGGGATGCCATCCATGTGCAGTTGGCAAGCCCGGAGTCGGCCGGGTCCGTGGCGGGGCAGCTGGCAGACCTGCCGGCGGTGGAAGACGTGCTCCACCGGGAGGACATCGTGGCCAACCTGCTGTCGGTCACCCGGGTGCTGCGCCTGGCGGGCATGGGCCTGGTAATCCTGCTGGGGGTGGCCACGGTGTTCATCGTCAGCAACACCATCCGGCTGACCGTTTACGCCCGCCGGCGGGAGATAGCCATTATGAAATTGGTGGGGGCAACCGATGCCTTTATCAGGTGGCCCTTTTTCCTGGAAGGCATGCTGCTGGGCATAGTGGGGGCCATGGTGGCCGGCGTGGCGGTGTGGCTGGGATACGACTACCTGGTGGTCAGGGTGACCCAAGCCGTTCCCTTCCTGCCCGTGGCCGAAGCCCAGCCCTTGCTTTGGAACTTGTCCCGGCTCCTGCTGGGCATCGGGGGCGCCATCGGCGCCCTGGGCAGCGCCATATCCGTCCGGCGCTTCATGCCGGCCTGACCAGCCGGACTCTGTAGTTAGGGGAGGCCGAGAAGATTGAAGATGAGAGCCTGGGTCCGGATGAAGCTCATTTTCCTGGTGGTGGGGAGCCTGCTGGCCGGCCTCCTGGTGCCCGGCGCAGCGGCGGCCGATGACGACGCCAAGATCCGGGAACTGCAGCAAAAGATCCAGCAAACCCAGCAGGAACTGCAGCGGGCGGAGCAGCAAAGGGCCAACACCCAGCGCCGGCTGAACACCATCCGGTCCCAGGGCCAAGCCCTGCACCAGGAAATCACCCGGCTGGGCAATCAAATCGGCGACGCCGAGGCGGAACTGGCCCGCCTGGAGCGGGAACTGGCCGATGCCGAGGAGCGGCTGCAGCAGGCCACCCAAGAACTGGCGGCCGCCGAGGAAGAGCTGGACTACCGCCGCAGCCTGCTGCGGCGCCGGATCCAGATCATCTACGAACACGGCACCGTCTCCTACTTGGAAGTCTTGCTGACCAGCACCAGTTTTCAGGATTTTCTCCAGCGCTTTCATGCCTTGCGCCTCATCATAGGCAAGGACTCGGACCTCTTCGCCGAGGCCGAGGAACTGTGGCAGTTGGTCCAGGAGAAGCGGGCCGCCGTGGAGGCGGAGCGCCAGGCACTGGCCCAGCGCAAGGCCCAGGTGGAAGCCCGGCGCCGAGAGTGGACCGTCATGGTGGCTGACCGGGAGGAAAAACGGGCCCAGCTGCAGAGCGATGAGGCGGAACTGAGGAAAGCCCTGGATGAGTTGGACCGGGTGTCGGCGGAAATCGAGCGGCGCCTGCGGTCCATGCAGGCGGAACTGGCCAACTACGGCGGCACCGTGGCGGGCAAGTTCCCCCTGCTGCCGGTTGACGGCCGCTTCCGGGTGTCGTCCAATTTCGGCCCCCGCTTCCATCCCATCCTGCGGACCAGCCGCATGCACAACGGCATCGACCTGGCAGCCCCCACGGGCACGCCCCTCCAGGCGGTGCTGCCCGGCATCGTCACCTACGCCGGGACCTTGGGCGGCTACGGCAATACCATCATGATCATGCACGGCACCGATGAGCAGGGCCGGCAGCTGGTGACCCTGTACGCCCACGCCTCCCGCATCGACGTGCAGGCGGGCCAGGAAGTGTCGGCGGGACAGAGAATCGGCGCCGTAGGCATGACGGGCCTGGCCACGGGTCCCCACCTCCATTTCGAGGTGCGCCTCAACGGCACGCCCGTCAACCCCGCCCCCTACCTGCAGCTGTAGCTCGTTGCACCGCCATCCTGCAGTAGTAAAATTGCAGCAATGGGGTGGAGATACTCGAATAAGGTCTTATAACCCCCCTGGGCCCGCAGGGAAGGCGGTGTTGTGTTGACGGAAGAATTTTCGGGGCCGCATGGGTCGCCGCCCAACGGCAACCGCAGGTTTACGCTCCAGCAGGTCCTCGCCCTGACCGTCATCGTCGCCCTGGCGGCCAGCATGGCTACCTGGGGAGTTCACCGCCTCCTTTATCACAGGCAGTTCACCCGCTTGCGCATGCACACGGAACTGGTGGACAACGAGCACTTCGGGCGCTTCCTGGAAGTGCTCCACCTGGTGCGTCGGAATTTCGTGGAAGAGCCCGACCTGGACGCCATGCTGAAAGGGGCCACCGAGGGCGCCGTGGACGCCCTGGGGGATCCCTACTCCTTTTTTTATGACGTGGAGGAATTCCAGGGTCTCCAGATCTCCTTGGAAGGCTCCTACGAAGGCATCGGCGTGGTGGTGATGGAGCGGGACCGCTACACTACGGTCCAGTCGGTGGTGCCCGATACCCCCGGCGCCTTAACCCCCTTTGAGGGGGCCGGCCCCGACGACCGGCCAGGCCTCATGCCCGGCGACCGCATCGTAGCCGTAGACGGCCAGGAAGTGGTGGGGCTGCCGGTGGAGCAGGTGGCGTCCATCATCAGGGGGCCCGCCGGCACCCAAGTGACCCTGACGGTGCTGCGGGGCCAGGAAGACGAAGGCGATGAGCGGGAGTTGACCTTCGTCATCACCCGGACCAACATCGACGTGCCCACGGTGCTCCACCGGATGCTGGACGACCGGGTGGGCTACCTCCACCTGCTGCAGTTCACCGGCGTGACCTTCGGGGCCGTGGAGAGGGCCCTGGCGGATCTCCAAGCCCAAGGCATGGAAGGACTTATCCTGGACCTGCGGGACAACCCCGGGGGCACCCTCCAGTCGGTGTCGGATGTGGCGGGCTTCTTCATCCCCAGGGGACCCGTGGTCCACATCGTCACCCGGGACGGCCAGTCCCAGACCTTGTCCACCAACCGGGACCCCCTGGACATCCCCCTGGTGGTGCTGGTGAACGAGAATTCGGCCAGCGCGGCGGAGATTCTGGCCGGGGCCATCCAGGACTACGGCACCGGCACCTTGGTGGGCACCACCACCTTCGGCAAGGGCTCGGTGCAGCAAATCTGGCGCCTGGACGATCCCCGGCCCATAGGGCGGGCGGAGGTGGGGCCCACGGGCCTGAAGATCACCACGGCCCGGTACCTGACGCCTCATGAGCGCTCCATCGACGGTACGGGCATCACCCCCGACGTGGTGGTAGAATGGACTGCCGGGGACCCGGCCGTCGACGGGGGCACCGACCCCCAACTCCAGCGGGCCCGGGAGATCATGAATGGCCTTCTTCCTTGAACTGACCCGGTCCATACTGGCCGTCATTCCCCAGATTTTGTTCCAGCCCGGCTACGCCCTATTTTTTTGGCTGCTCATGCTGTTGCTGGCCATGCAGTACCGGCGGGTCCACCAGCTGGAAGTCCGCCTTTACGGCCGGGCCCGGGAGCCCATCTGGCGGGGCCTCCTCACCGCCTTGGGCTACGGCCTCCTGGGGGGCGTGGCGGGCAGCTACCTGCTGGTGCTGACCGGGGTGACCGTGGGCCGGAACGACATCGCCTACCTGTGGCCCCTGGCCCTGCTGCTGATGCTGGTCCACCCCCGTTTCGTCTGCTTCTCCTACGCCGGCGGGCTGGTGTCCCTGTCCTACTTGATCTTCGGCTGGCCCCAGGTGAACGTGGCGGGGCTGGTGGGCCTGGTGGCCATCCTCCACATCGTGGAAGGGGTGCTGGTGTACTTCAGCGGCGAGTACCAGGCTACGCCCGTCTACGTGCGCCACGGCACCGGCCAGGTGGTGGGGGGCTTCTCCCTGCAGCGGTTCTGGCCGGTGCCCATCGTCATCCTGCTCATGATGTCGGTGCCCCCGGGGCTCCAGGGGGAGGCCATCGAAATGCCCGCCTGGTGGCCCCTCATCGCCCCGGCCACCGATGACCCGAGCCTGGTGCCGGTCATGTGGCCGGTGATGGCCGCCCTGGGCTACGGCGACCTGGCCCTGACCCGCTCTCCCGGGGAGAAGCGCCGCCGCACCGCCCTGCACCTGGTCCTCTACTCCTTGACCTTGCTGGTGCTGGCCGTGGCCGCCTCCCGCTGGACACCCCTCCTGTGGGTGGCCGCCCTGGCGTCGCCGGGCCTCCACGAACTGATGATCCAGGTGGGGCTGCAGGGGGAGATGCAGGGCCGGCCCCTGTACCGGCACCCGGCCAGGGGCGTCATGCTCCTGGATGTGTGGCCCGGCGGGTACGGGGCCGCCATGGGCCTGGCCCAGGGCGACATCATCCTGTCGGTCAACGGCCAGCCGGTGAATTCCCGCCACGAGTTTGAACAGGCCCTCCTGGCCTCCTCCTGGTACCTGGAGTTGACGGGGGAGCGGGACGGCGAGCTGTTCCGCGTCGACACCAACCGCTTCCGCTACGGGCCCGGCGCCATGGGGGTAGTGCTGGTGCCGGGGCCGGGGGATCCTCCCCATGTGGAGATCCAGCGGGCGGGCTTCCTGGCCCGGGTGCTGGGCCGTTGGTTGCGTTTCCCCCGCCGGCAAATTTAGACTGGTCTTGTACCGGTGGGGAGGGAACCGGCGGTGGCGGCACCATTGGATCGGGAAGCCTTTTTCCAGCGCTTGGCGGAGTTTCAGGAAGGGTATGTCATCGGCGAGGTGGGCGGCTGCCGGGTGTGGCTCCAGCTATTGACCGCCTTGTACCTGGAGGACACGGCCGCAGGCGGGCGCCAGCCCCGGCTGCTTTTGGGGGAGGCCTTCGTCGCCCCGTCCGTCACCCCCCGCAACGCCCTCATCATCCCCTGGGACCAGATAACGGCCATTCACGACGACGATGCGTCCCTTACGTTAAAATTAAATGATGGCGAATTGCGCATCCTTTCCCGTCACGCCGTGGAACTGGCGGGCGAGGTGATCTCAGGCCAGGTTCACCGCCAGTCCATGGGCGACCAGACCTTGGACGACGGGGGCTAGCCCCGGGAAAACGGGGTGGAGGGTGGGGAATGTCGGCTTTCAAAGCGGTAACGGGATTCGAGCCTGCAGGGGACCAGCCCAGGGCCGTGGCGGAAATCGTCGATGCCTTCCGCAGCGGCTCTAATCATGTGTGCCTGTGGGGCGCCACCGGCACCGGCAAGACGGCCACCATGGCCTGGGTCATCGAGGCCCTCAACAGACCCACCCTGGTCATCGCCCACAACAAGACCTTGGCGGGCCAGCTGTGCAGCGAGTTGCGGCAGTTCTTCCCCCACAACGCCGTGGAGTATTTTGTGTCGTATTATGACTACTACCAGCCGGAAGCCTACATACCCCAGTCGGACACCTACATCGAAAAGGACGCTCAGGTGAACGAGGAGATCGACAAGCTGCGCCACTCGGCCACCAGCGCCTTGTTCGAGCGCCGGGACGTGATCATCGTGGCCAGCGTGTCGTGCATCTACGGCCTGGGTTCCCCGGAAGACTACCGGGACCTGACGGTGCGGCTCCGGGCGGGCACCGCCCACGACCGGGACCGGGTGATGCGGCGCCTGGTGGACATCCAGTACAGCCGCAACGACATCAATTTCACCCGGGGCACCTTCCGGGCCCGGGGCGACGTGCTGGAGATCTTCCCCGCCGGCCACGGGGAGCGGGCCATCCGGGTGGAGTTTTTCGGCGACGAGGTGGAGCGCATTACCGAGGTGGACGTCCTTACCGGCCAGGTGCTGGGGGAGCGGGACCATGTGACCATCTACCCCAACAGCCACTATGTCATCGGCCAGGGCAAGATGAACCAGGCTATCCAGTCCATCGAGGCGGAACTGGAGGAGCGCCTGGCGGAGCTGCGGGCGGCGGGCAAGCTGCTGGAGGCCCAGCGCCTGGAGCAGCGCACCCGGTATGACCTGGAGATGCTGCGCAACTTCGGCTACTGCACGGGCATCGAGAACTATTCCCGGCACCTGACGGGCCGGGCGCCGGGGGAGCCGCCCTACACCTTGCTGGACTACTTCCCCCGGGATATGCTCCTTATCATCGACGAGTCCCATCAGACCATCCCCCAGCTGGGGGCCATGTACAACGGGGAGATGTCCCGCAAGGACAGCCTCATCGAGCACGGCTTCCGGCTGCCCTCGGCCCGGGACAACCGGCCTTTGAAGTTTGAGGAATTTGAAGGGTTCATGAACCAGGTGCTGTACGTCTCCGCCACCCCGGGGCCCTATGAATTGAAGAAGGCCGACAAGGTGGTGGAGCAGATCGTGCGCCCCACGGGCCTGCTGGACCCCAAGGTCATCGTCCGGCCCGTGGCGGGCCAGGTGGACGACCTGCTGGCCGAGGCCCGGGCCCGGGCCGCCAAGGGCCAGCGCACATTGGTCACCGTGCTGACCAAGAAGATGGCCGAGGAACTGACGGACTACCTGCGGGAGCAGGGGGTCAAGGTCCGCTACCTCCATTCGGAGATCGACACCTTGGAGCGGCTGGAGATCATCCGGGACCTGCGCCTGGGCGTGTTCGACGTGCTGGTGGGCATCAACCTGCTGCGGGAAGGCTTGGATTTGCCCGAGGTGTCCCTGGTGGCCATCATGGACGCCGACAAGGAAGGCTTCCTGCGGTCGGAGACGGCCCTGATCCAGACCATGGGGCGGGCCGCCCGCAATGCCGAGGGCACCGTCATCATGTACGCCGACGAGATCACCGGCTCCATGGCCCGGGCCATCCAGGAGACGGAGCGGCGCCGGCAAATCCAGGAGGCTTTCAACCGGGAGCACAACATCATCCCCCGCACCGTCCTCAAGGAAGTGCGGGACGTCATCGAGGCCACCCGGGTGGTGGAGGAGCAGGCCGAGTACTTCAGCGGCAAGGATTTGCGCAGCCTGCCCCGGGCCCAGGTGCCCGACATGATCCGCCGCCTGCGCAAGGAGATGCAGGAAGCCGCCCGCAACCTGGAATTCGAGCATGCCGCCCTGCTGCGGGACATGATCATCGAACTGGAAGGCATCAGGGCCGGCCGCAAGGTGACCCGGGCCGAACTTATGGCCGGGGCCCGCGAGGCCGCCGGCCGGGAGGAGTAGCCTTGGGCAGGAGGAGCGCCGTCATCGCCAAGGATCACATCTTCATCAAAGGCGCCCGGCAGCACAACCTGAAGAACATCGACGTGGCCATCCCCCGGGACCGGCTGGTGGTGGTGACGGGGCTGTCGGGCTCGGGCAAGAGTTCCCTGGCCATGGACACCTTGTACGCCGAGGGGCAGCGGCGGTACGTGGAGTCCTTGTCGGCCTATGCCCGGCAGTTCCTGGGGCGGATGGACAAGCCCGACGTGGACTACATCGACGGCCTGAGCCCCGCCATCGCCATCGACCAGAAGGCCGCCTCCCGGAACCCCCGCTCCACCGTGGGCACGGTGACGGAGATCTACGACTACCTGCGCCTGCTGTTCGCCCGGGTGGGGGAGCCCCACTGCCACCAGTGCGGCCAGCCGGTCCGCCGGCAGACGGTGGACGAGATGGTGGACCAGGTGATGACCCTGCCCGAGGGCACCCGGCTGCACATCATGGCGCCCCTGGTCCGGGGGCGCAAGGGGGAGCACGAAAAAGTCTTCGACCGCATCCGCCAGGACGGCTTCGTCCGGGTGCGGGTCAACGGCGAGATAATGTCCATGGACGACATCCCCGTGGGGCACCGGCTGCCCCGCTACCAGAAGCACACCATCGAAGTGGTGGTGGACCGGCTGGTGGTGCGGGAAGGCATCCGCAACCGCCTGGCAGACTCCCTGGAGACGGCCCTGGCCCTGGCCGAGGGCCTGGCGGTGGTGGAGGCCCTGGACACGGGCCGGGAGTTCCTCTTCAGCCAGCACCTGGCCTGTCCCGACTGCGGCACGGGCCTGGCGGAAATAGCGCCCCGGCTGTTCTCCTTCAACAGCCCCTACGGGGCCTGCCCCCACTGCATGGGCCTGGGGGTGAAGCGGGAGTTCGACCCGGAGTTGATCATCCCCGACCTGGACAAGAGCATCGCCCAGGGGGCGGTGGTGCCTTGGAGCCGGGGCAGCAGCACCTACTACCCCCAACTGCTGGCGGCGGTGGCCCGCCACTTCGGCTACGACACGGAAACGCCCCTGAGCCGGGTGCCCGAACTGGTGGACATCATCCTCCACGGCGCCCCCGGGGAGACCATTCCCTTCCGGTACGTCAACCGGTACGGGCGGGTCCGGGAGCGGCGGGTAGCCTTCGAAGGGGTGCTGGCCAACCTGCAGCGCCGCTACCAGGAAGCCACCACCGACGCCCAGCGGGAAGACTGGGAAGAATTCATGCGCACCAGCCCCTGCCCCCAGTGCGGCGGCACCCGGCTGCGCCCCGAGGCCCTGGCGGTCCTGGTGGGCGGGCTGAACATCGCCCAGGTCACCGCCATGCCCGTGAACAAGGCCCAGGAGTTTTTCGCCGCCTTGAAATTGGACGACCGGCAACGCCTCATCGCCCGGCAGGTCCTGAAGGAAATCCAAGCCCGGCTCAACTTCCTCTCCGACGTGGGGCTGGAATACCTGACCTTGGA
This sequence comes from Sphingobacteriaceae bacterium, assembly GCA_035303785.1. Taxonomy (GTDB): domain Bacteria; phylum Bacillota; class Sulfobacillia; order Thermaerobacterales; family RSA17; genus DATGRI01. The sequence goes on along the minus strand of DATGRI010000058.1, from coordinate 78,343 downwards.
CCGGGCGGCGGGCACCTTGTCGGGGGGCGAGGCCCAGCGCATCCGGCTGGCCACCCAGATCGGCAGCGGCCTCATGGGGGTGCTGTACGTCCTGGATGAGCCCAGCATCGGCCTCCACCCCAGGGACAACGACCGCCTCATCCAGACCCTGCTGCGCCTGCGGGATCTGGGCAACACCGTCATCGTGGTGGAACACGACGAGGACACCATGCGGTCCGCCGACTGGATCATCGACATCGGCCCCGGGGCCGGCGCCCAGGGGGGCCGGGTGGTGGCCGAGGGCCCCGTGGAAGCCATCGAGGCGGAAGAAGAGTCCATCACCGGCCAGTACTTGTCGGGCAAGCGCCAGATTCCCATCCCCGGGCAGGTGCGGCCCGCCGCCGGCCCGTGGCTGGAAGTGCTGGGCGCCCGGGCCAACAACCTGCAGGACTTGGACGTGGCCATACCCCTAGGCGTCTTCGTCTGCGTCACCGGGGTCAGCGGCAGCGGCAAGAGCACCTTGGTCCACGACATCTTGTACAAGGCCCTGTCGGCCCGGCTCATGGGGGCCCGGGCCCGGGCCGGCGCCCACCGGGAACTGCGGGGCGTGGAGCACCTGGACAAGGTGGTGGAGATCGACCAGTCGCCCATCGGCCGCACGCCCCGATCCAACCCGGCCACCTACACCGGCCTGTTCGACCACGTGCGGGAAGTGTTCGCCGGCACCCCCGAAGCCCGGGTGCGGGGCTACAACAAGGGACGGTTCTCCTTCAACGTGCCGGGGGGCCGGTGCGAGGCCTGCCGGGGCGACGGCATCATCCGCATCGAGATGCACTTTTTGCCCGACGTGTATGTGCCCTGCGAGGTGTGCAAGGGCCGCCGCTACAACCGGGAGACTTTGACCGTCACCTTCAAGGGGAAGAATATTGCCGACGTGCTGGACATGACGGTGGACGAGGCCTTGGAGTTCTTCGCCGACATCCCCCGCATCCGGCGGCGGCTGCAGACCCTGCAGGATGTGGGCCTGGGGTACATCCGCCTGGGCCAGCCCGCCACTACGCTGTCGGGGGGCGAGGCCCAGCGGGTGAAGCTGGCCTCGGAACTGAGCCGCCGCTTCAACGGCCGCACCTTGTATATCCTGGATGAGCCCACCACCGGCCTCCATTTCGCCGACGTGGAGAAGCTGCTCCAGGTGCTGCACCGGCTGGTGGACGAAGGGGCTACGGTGCTGGTCATCGAGCACAACCTGGATGTGATCAAGACCGCCGACTGGATCATCGACCTGGGCCCCGAAGGGGGTGACCGGGGTGGACGGCTGGTGGCCAGCGGCCCGCCCGCCGTGGTGGCTGCCGCCCCCGGCTCCCATACCGGCCGCTTCCTGCGTCGCTATTGGAGCTGAAAGCCGTGCTGCGCCAAGACCTGCAAGACTGGCTGGCCACCTTGCCCCAGCGTCCCGGCGTGTACTTGTTCCGGGGCGACGAGGGGCAAGTGCTGTACGTGGGCAAGGCCAAGAACCTGCGGGCCCGGGTCCGGTCCTATTTCCAGCGCCCCGCCCAGATGACGGGCCGCATTCTCCACCTGGTCAACCAGGTGGAGCATATCGAGACCATTGTCACGGGCACCGAAGTGGAAGCCCTGGTGCTGGAAGCCAACTTGATCAAGCGGCACAAGCCCCCGTACAACATCCGCCTGCGGGACGACAAGCAGTATCCCTACATCAAGGTGACGGTGAACGAGCCCTTCCCCCGGGTGATGATCACCCGGTCGGTCCAGAACGACGGCGCCCGCTATTTCGGGCCCTACACCGATCCCGGCGCCGTGAAGGAAACCTTGAAGGTGCTGCGGCGGGCCTTCCCCTACCGCACCTGCAGCAACTACCGCCTGGCCCAGGAGGGCCGTCCGTGCCTGTACTACTATATCGGGCGCTGCCTGGGCCCCTGCGACAACCTGACCACGGCGGAAGAGTACGACGCCATGATCGAGGAGATGTGCCAGTTCCTGGAGGGCCGCAGCGACGGGGTGCTGCAGCGGCTGGAGAAGCGCATGCACCGGGCGGCCGAGGAACTGGACTTTGAGCAGGCCGCCCAGCTGCGGGATCAAATCCGGGCCCTGCGCCGGGTGCTGGAGCGGCAGCAGGTCATCAGCGGCCGCCTGGAGGAGCAGGACGTGGTGGCCCTGGCCATGGAGGGCGACCAGATTTGCGCCCAGGTGTTCTTCGTCCGGGAAGGACGGGTGGTGGGCCGGGACCACTTCATGCTCCAGGGCGGCGAAGGGGTGGAGCCGGGGGAAGCCCTGGCCGCCTTTATGAAGCAGCACTATGCCGGGGCCGCTTTTATTCCCCGGGAAATACTCGTGGCCGTGGACCTGCCGCCTGAGGAGCAGGAGGCCATCACCGACTGGCTCACCCAATTGCGGGGCAGCCGGGTGTTCATCCGCCGGCCCCAGCGGGGCGACAAGCGGCGCCTGGTGGAACTGGCGGCGGAAAACGCCCGGGTCATGCTGGAGCAGGAGCACCAGCGCCAGGAACTGGACCAGCAGCGCACCACGGGAGCCTTGGCGGAACTGGCCGACTACCTGCACCTGGACGTGCCGCCGGAGCGCATCGAATGCTACGACATTTCCAACTTCCAGGGCCGGGAGGCCGTGGGGGCCATGGTGGTGTTCCACGGCGGGCGGGCCCATAAGGACCACTACCGCCGGTTCAAGATCCACACCGTAGAGGGCAGCAATGACTACGCCATGCTCCAGGAAGTGCTGTACCGCCGCTTCCGCCGGGCCCAGACCATGGGCGTCCTGCCCGGCGGTACGGCCGAAGGCCGGCCCAGCGGCAATGCCGGCGACCAGGGACCCTTGGTCATGCCCACGGGGGCCGACGCCTTCGGCACCCTGCCCGACCTGATCCTGGTGGACGGCGGCAAGGGCCAGCTGTCCGCCGCCCTGGAAGTGCTGCGGGCCTTCAACCTGGACCACATACCCACCTTCGGCCTGGCGGAAAAGCAGGAGCACCTGTTTGCCCCCGGGCGCAAGGAGCCCATCGTGCTGCCCGCCGATTCGCCGGCCCTGCATCTGCTGCAGCGCATCCGGGACGAGGCCCACCGGTTCGCCGTGTCCTACCACCGCAAGCTCCGCAGCCGGGGCATCCGCTCCCTGCTGGATGACATACCCGGCATCGGCCGCAAGCGCCGCAACGCCCTGCTCAAGCATTTCGGCAGCATCGACGCCATCCGGGCCGCCAGCGTGGAAGAACTGGCCGCCGTCCCCGGCATGAACATGAAGGTGGCCCGCACCGTCAAGGAACGGCTCTAACCTCCGGATCCCTTCCCGCCCCGGCTGAGGCCGGCCCTGCCTAGGGCGTGCCCCTGGACAAGGCCTGCCCCTGCCGTGACCCCTTGCCCCGATGATGAATACCCATGGTACCGGGGTGGGCCGATGAAGCAGCGGCAGGACAGGTCCCGGCGCCGCCGGGGTACTCTGGGCGTGCTGGCTTACCGCCACGATCGCCCGTTCCGCATGTGGGGAGAGCAGACCGACTACCTGGCCGGGGTGCTGGAGGCCGCCGGCGACTTGGGCCTGCGGGCCTTTGCCTTCGGCCCCCAGGACGTCCATCTGGCTAGGGGGCGGGTCCGGGCCTGGGTGCGCCGGGGAGGCCGCTGGCGCTCCCGCTGGCTGGGTCTGCCCACCTTGGTTTACGACCGCTTCTTCCTGCGCAAGGAACCCCAAGCCGGCCGCTACCTGGCCAGTTATCGCAGGCTTAAGGCCAGCGGCCGCCTCCGCTTCATCAGCCCCGACCTGCCCGACAAGTGGCAGGTTCACCGGGTGCTCCGGGGGGCGCCGGACCTGCACCCCCACCTGCCCCCGTCCCTCCTGTACAAAGGCCCTGCCACGGCGGCCACGGCCGCCGCCCGCTGGGGCGCCTTGGTGTTCAAGCCCATCCGGGGCCAGAAGGGGTTGGGCCTCTGGTTTGCCCTCCCCCAGGGGAGGGGCCGCTGGCGGGTGGTGGGTGGCAGCACGGGCAGCGGCAGCATCAAGTCCAGGGAGCAGTTCCTGGCCTGGTGCCATGCCCGGCTAAGGCCCGGCAAGTACATGGTGCAGAAGTACCTGGCCTTGACGGACCCGGCGGGCAGGCCCCGGGACATCCGGGTTCTGGTCCAGCGGGGTCCCGGCGGGCAGATCATCGTCACGGGCATGGGCGCCCGCATCGGCCGCCCGGGCACCATGGTGGCCAACCTCCACCGGGGCGGCCGGGGCATGCCTGTGCCCGCGGCGGTAGACCGGGTCGTCCCGCCCGGCCCCGACTTGGTGGCGGCGGCCACCCATTGGGTCTCCGGCGCGGAGCCCGGCAACGGCGCCACCCCGGATGGTGCCGTTGACCTCCAGGATGCCGGGGACGGGCAGCCCTGGCACGGGCGCTCCTTCGCCCCGGTGGAGCAGCATCTGGCCTGGGTGGCGGTGCGGGTGTTCCAAGTGCTGAACCAGGCCTTCGGCCGGTACGCGGAACTGGCCATCGACCTGGGGGTGGATGCCGAAGGCCGCATCTGGTTCATCGAAGCCAACAGCCGGCCCGGCCGGATCATCTTCCGCCGCATCGGCGACCTGGAAGGGCGCCGCCATGCCATCCGCATGCCCCTGCTCTACGCCCGGCACCTCATGACGGCAGGCACATAACAGAAGGTTCGTGTCGGCAGGCTCACGAAAGCGGGGGCCGCACCCCCGCGCGCGGGCGCGGCCCCCGGTCGGAATCCTCCTTTTTTTCCCCTTCTGCTAAGCCGCCGAGCCGAAGCCGGTGGAAGCCGTCCGGCTGCGGGAAGGCTGCATATTCAAGTGGTCCAGCAGCAGTTCCACAAATTGCAGCTGCCAGTTGATCCGGGTGTTGACCCCCACCAGGCGGGTGGTCTCGAAGATGCCGCCGTTGGCCCCCAGGAACTGGGTGGCCGCCCTGGCCAGGGACCCTTGGACGGGGTACCGGATGACCTGGAACCGGTAGTTCCGGTTGCTGATGGACCGGTTCATCTCCCGGAAGATGGCCTCCCCGGCGTTCAGGGCCGCCGTCCGGGGGTAGGCGATGAAGGTCTGGCCCACCGAATTGGGGTTGATGTTCCGGGCGCTCAGGGCCTCGTGCAGGTCGATGACCCAGTCGGGCCGGTGCTCCCGCAGGGCGGACCAGATGGCCCGGGACAAGGTGGTCTTGGCGCTGCCGCCGCTGCTGGTGGGGAACTGCCGGTTCAGGTCCGGGTCGCCGGGGCCCGACCGGGTCCGGTTGTTCACCGCCGGCACGTTGGCCCGGGGCAGCACCAGCAGCTTGCCCCTGCCGACGCTCCAATTCTTGATCTGGTCGGCAGCCATCCAGCCTGCCACCTCGGAGCCGTGGACCCCGCCGGAAATCCACACCGTGGGGCCCGGCCGGCCGCTGTCGATGATGTACAGGGTGGTGGCGTACTTGGTGCCGGCAGCGATGGTCTGGGTGGTCACCCGGGGCCGGTTGGGCGCCGGCTGCTGGGAGCCGCCGCCGGACCCGCTGCCCGAGCCGCTGCCGGACCCACCACCGGAGCTGCCGCCGGACCCGCTGCCGGGCAGCATGCCCAGCCGGCCCAGCACGGTGTCAACAGCCGTCAATTGCTGGGACACCCTCAGGCTCATGGAGTCCCGGGTGGTGGTGGTGATATGGAAGGCATGGAGACCGAGGAACTGGCTGGCAGCCCTGGTCAGCCCGCTTACCACCGGCGGCCCGCCGGTGCGCCACACCCGGTTGCCGCTGACGGTGCGGTTCAGGGCGGCCACCATGGCATCGGCCATTTCCTTGGTGCCCCTGTTGTTGTAGTGGATAACCATCTGCCCGATGGACGAGGAGATGGACTGGTAGTTCTTCCCTTCATGCAGGTCCAGGACGTATTCCACACCTTCGCTGCGGATCAAGTTCCACAGTGCCCGGCTGCGGGCATCCGTAGGCGATGCTCCCGAGCGGGTGGGGAAAGTCCTGTTCAAGTCAACGCCGTCGGCGGCCGTCCGCTGCCCCCTCTGGACGGCCAGCTTGTTGATGGCAGGAACGACGATCAACGTGCCCCGGGTAATGTCCCGGTATTGGGCTACCCGCTGGGCTGCCTGCACACCGGCAGGCTGATCACCGTGGATGCCGCCCACCACCAGCACCGTGGGGCCTGAAGCGGGCGCGCGGATGATGACCGCTTCCGTGGCATGGGCGGTGCCTGCCAGCAAGGTTCGCCTGGTGACGGTGACGTTGCTCGCCGCTTGGGCCTGGTTGGATCCCAGCACGGGGAAGATGCCCAACAACAGGGCCAGGACTACGGCAAGGCCTGCGGCTCGCATCAAGTGCTTGGACATGATGCCGCTCCTTTCCGTTGATGGTTTGTGCGGGGATCCCCGGGGAACCGGGTTCGCCTCCGGCTCCCCCCTTTTTTGGCAGCACCTCTTTCCTTTGGGGGGTGAGCCATATGGTGGCGACCGTGGCTGAGGCTGGCCACCGTGAGCAAACCCGGCAATGCATGCATCGCCGCCCAGTTTCGGCAAACCCACCCAGCAAGTCCTTCCCTTTTCAGGTAGCAATTGGTGGCAACGTTGCCACGGGGTGCCATAGTGCCATGGGGATTGAGGTGGGGGATGGGCTTAATTTTGAGGATTCCTCAAAAAGAATGCATATAGGTTTTGAGGCTATAGGGCGAACATTTGCGTTCTTGGCCGCTAGAGGGCGATTTTTTGCGGGGCAAACAGCCTGCCGGCCGGCTCCTTGGCCTGGATTCCGGCCTGATTCGGCAGATCTTGCCCCTTCATGGCTCAATTTCGCCCGGGAAGGACTACGAAAACTCAATAGTTGTCGCGCCCCGGCGGTTTCCGTAGGGGCATTTCTTGTGATGCATCCCCTGGGCGCTGGGGCCGGGCTGGGAACCGGGCGGCGACGCGGAGCGGCCGGGCGGCGACGCCTGTAGACGGGGAGCGGCCGGGCAACGGCTGGAGACGGCGATCGACAGGGTGCGACCAAGTTGTAGCCGCCCGGGGGGCAGCGGCGTAGCATGGCACCGGAAGAGCCCGAAGAGCAGCAGCCTGGCAGAGGAGATGTCTCATGGGGTGTGTGGTCGGAATCTTTACCACGCGGCGCAGCAAGATCCAGCCCTTCGGCTTGGACACCAAGCTGGTGGCCCGCATGTGCCGCTTGGGCGCCCGGCAGGGGATTCTCGTGTACGGCTTCACCGCCCGCGACATCAACTGGCCCCGGGGCACGGTGCGGGGCTACGTGTTTGACGACGGCGGCCGCTGGACCCGCCGGGTCATGCCCTTTCCCGACGTGGTCTACGACCGGCTGCCCAGCCGCTCCGCCGAGCGGCGGCGGGCAGTGCGCCGGGTGAAGCAGCGCCTCCTGGCCATGCTGGGAGACCGCTACTTCAACCGGGAGTTCTTCAACAAGTGGGTCATCCACAACAAACTGGCCGCCGATCCCGATTACGGCCGCTACCTGCCCCCTACGGCCCGCTTCCGGGGCGTGGGGCAGCTGCGGCAGTGGGTGTACAAGTACGGCACCGTCTGGCTGAAGCCCAGCGACGGCACCCAGGGGCGGGGCATCGTGGTGGTGCGGCGGGCCCGCAACGGGGGCTACGTGGCCCAGCGGCGGGTGGATGAGCGGTGGATTTTGACGACCACGTCCTCCCTGAACCGGGTGGCCCGCATGGTGCGCCGGATGCGGGGCGGGCGGTCCTACATCATCCAGAAGGGGCTGGCTTTGGCCCGCTACGGCAACCGGCCCTTCGACGTGCGGCTGCTGGTGCAGAAGAACGCCCAAGGGGAATGGGAATGCACCAAGATGGTGGCCCGGGTGGCGGCCCCGGGCAGCGTCACGTCCAACATCTCCACCGGGGGCCTGGGCGGCTCCTTCCAGCGGGTGGCGGCGGGGAGCCGGGGCGTGGTGCGGGCCCGCCGGGAGGAGTTGGAGAAGGCCATGAAGGAGCTGGGCCTGGGCATGGCGGCGCGGATCGAAGAAAGCCTCGGCTATCGCTTGGGGGAGCTGGCCCTGGATCTGGGCATCGACCGGAACGGGCGCATCTGGCTCATCGAGGCCAACTCCAAGCCCTTCCGGGTGGTGCAGGCCCGCAAGAGCCTGCAGCCCCAGGTGCGCCGGACGTTGGTGCGGCCCTTGGAGTACGCCGCCCATCTCAGCCGGCAGGAGCGGGGGTCGTCATGATGCGGGAGATCTTGTCGCCGCCGGCAGGGGCCCCCACCGACACCGGCCCTGAGGCCCGCACCGCCGCCACCGGGGCCGCCCCCGATGCCGCCCCAGATGCCGCCCATGCCGGCAATTCGGCTGAGACCCCCACCGCCATGGACTCCGCCTACGCCCCTCGCGCCGCCTACAACCGGGGTACCCCGTGGCTCGGGGTGTTCACCGCCATCCCCCGGGGCTGGCGGGGTAGTTCCCCCATCGGGCCCCAGACCGTCAGCTACCGGGCCCTGCAGCGGGCCGCCCGCCGGGCCGGCATGCGGCTGGTGGTCTTCACCCCCGAAGGCCTGCGGCCCGCCACCCGGCAGGTGGTAGGCTTCCGCTGGTCCCGGCGGCGGCAGCAGTGGGTGCGCCTGGTGGCCCCCCTGCCCCATGTGGTCTACAACCGGGTGCCCCGGCGGGAGACGGAAGCCGAAGCCCACGTCCAGTGGGCCATGCGGTACCTCCAGGGGCGGGGCATTCCCATGTTCAACCCCCGCTTTCTGGACAAATGGGAAGTGTACCGGGTTCTTTCCCGCCATCCCCAATGCCGGCCCCACCTGCCGCCCACCGTGCTGCTGGATGACGATCTAAACGTTGCGGAAGCCCTGGATGCCTGGCGGGAGGTGGTCCTGAAGCCCGTGGCGGGCAGCCTGGGCCGGGGGGTCATCTTCATCAGCGTCGCCGGCCGGGAGCCGGGCTATCGCTTCAATGCCCACGTCGGCCGCCGGCATATCAAGGGCACCCTGCGCACCGTGGCCGAACTGCGGCGCTTCATCCGCCGCCACGTGAGGCGGCGGCCCTACTTGATGCAGCAGGCGGTGGACCGGGTCCGGTACCACGGCAGGCCCGTGGACATCCGCGCCCTGGTCCAGCGGAATTCCCACGGTGAATGGGTGCTCACGGGCATGGGCGCCCGGGTGGCCGGGGCGGGCCGGGTGGTGACCCACGTCCCCCAGGGGGGAAGCCGCACCAGCGTGGACCAGGCCCTGGCCCCTTCCTTCACCCCGGCGGAATTGGCCGCCGTCAAAGAATTGGCGGCCCAAACCGGCATCCAGGCCGGCCGCGCCCTGGTGCACGGCACCGGTGAACTTTTCGGCGAGCTTTCCCTGGACTTGGCGGTGGACCGCCAAGGCCGGGTGTGGATCCTGGAATGCAATGCCAAGCCTTTTCAATTCGACGAACCGCGCATCCGACGTGTCGCCCGTCGACATCTGGTCCAGTTTGCCCACTACCTGGTCACCAACAGCCCGGGCCGGCCGGGCTCCGGCCGCCCGGCCGCCGTGATGGAGGAGCCTGAAGGGTAGCGTAAGGGGGGGGACTTATGCGGTGCGCGGTGTTGGTGCCGCCGCACCAGCAGGCCGCGGAGCTGGCCTGTCTAGGCGAAGTCGTAGACGGAGCACGAAACCAGCCCTTGTCCGGTCCTCTCGACGTTTTGGTCCACTGGGGTGAAACGGAGCCTGCCGAAGTACCCGGGGGTGTGGCCTTCCGCCTGAACCGCCCCGAGGCCCTGGCACTGGCGGCCGATCCCATCGTGAGCCGCCGCCTGTGGCGCCTGTCGGGCTTGAAGGTGCGCTGGAGCCTGCCCCGGTACGGCTACTACCGGGTTTGCATCGCCCATTTGGAGCCGGTGGCCTTGTTCCGCCTGGTGCGGCTGCGCCCCTACCAGCGGGGGCGGGTGCGCCGGCGGGTCAGCCTGCGTCCCGTCATCGCCCAGGGCAAGGTGATGCAGGACCTGCTGCTGGCGGCCCAGCGGGCCCTCCACGTGCTGCGTTTGGACTTCGGCATCGTGGATGTGGCTTTGAACAGCAAGCGGGAGCCTCAAATCCTGCGGGTAGTGCCGGCGCCGCCCCCCGGCACCCGGCTGGGCCAGGTGCTGGCGGCGGCCCTGGCCCGGCGCATGCCCCTCCTCTTCGACCGGGACGTGCGGGCCGTCCTGGGGGCCGACCCCGAGTTCCTCATGCGGGACCGCCGCCTGGGCAAGCTGGTGCCCGCCTCCCGCTACCTGCCCCGCCACGGCAGACTGGGGCTGGACAATCACCAGCTGCGGGGCCGGCCGGGCATTCGCCCCATCGGCGAGGTGCGGCCGGAGCCCCACACCGAGCCCGACCTCCTGGTGCGCCGCATCCGGCAATTGCTCATGCGCCTGTACCGGCGGGTCCCCCATCGCCATTACTCGTGGATCGCCGGCAACGGCACCGCCGGCCTGCCCATCGGCGGGCACATCCATTTCAGCCGCATCCAACTGACGTCGGGCATGATGAGGGCTCTGGACGTGTATCTGGCCATCCCTTTTTTGTTGATCGAAAATTCTGTACGAGCCCGGCGGCGCCGGCGGAAATACGGCGGTCTGGGCGATTTTCGCCGCAAGAAATGGGGGTTTGAGTACCGTTCCATCTCCTCGTGGCTTGTTGCGCCCCGTTTCGCCGCCGCTGCCTTGACCTTGGCCAAGCTGGTGGTGGAAAACTGGTGGCTCCTTCAACGGGATCCCTTTTTGGAGCCGGAGTACCAGCGGGCCTTCTACCGCTGCGACAAAGAGCCTTTTTACGCTTTGTTCCCTTCCTTGTGGGCTGATTTGGAGCAGGTTCCCGCCTACAAGCAGTATGCCGCCCAGCTGGAGCCCCTGCGGGAAATGGTGGAGCGGGGGGTGGGCTGGGCCGAAGACCAGGACTTCCGCCGCCAGTGGGGCATTCCGCCCCGGCGCCGGGAGCGCCGCCGGTCCGGCGGCTCCAGGACCGCCGCCCGCACATCATCCCGGGCCTATTCATAGGATGGCTCCAGAATCGGAAGGCCATGGGTCTTGAGAGAGGGGAGGGACCCTCCCTTGGGTCATCAAGAGGACCGCCAGTGCCGGGAAATTTTGGTGCGGGCCATTTGTGCCAGAGGCAGGAAAGCCGACGAGCAGGTGCACACCATCAAAGCCGAACACCTCCGGGGGGCTGTGGAGGAGGTCCTGGGCAGCCGCACCGCCGCCCATCGCTTCGAGGCGTCCTATGAGGGGGACCACGCAGTCCTCCAGGGCGACTACGAACTACAGGTGTGGGTGGCTTATGCCAGGGATTCCGACTTGATCCGGGACCGGGTGAGCTACCGGCTGCAGGTGCCCCTGCAGGAAGTGGGGGAAGGGGTGCTGGACCGGCAGCCCCAGGTGCACGTGGACGTCCTGGAAGGACCCCAGGTGGTGGAATTCGGCCTGGATAAGGAAGGCAACGTGGAGGTCGTGGTGGGCTTGACCTTCAAGGTGTCCGTCTTCGGCGAAACCCGGCTCCTGGTCCAAACCTGCCGGGGCGCCGGCGACTGGCCCGACGACCTGAACCACGACTGGGACTGGGTGTCCCAGGAGGAAATGCTGCCCAGCGGCACCCGCAGCCGGCAATAAGGAATACCTGCTGGATTGGGGGGAGGATGGGGCTCCTGCACCGGTGCCTCGTGCTTCCCTTTTTCTTGCCTGGGTGGTGGAGCACTTGGCCCTTTGGCTTGTTACCGACTGGGTCCGCCAGTTGGCGCCTCTATTCAGCGATGTCCAGGGCGTGCAGGTGCTGGCTCCCCAGGAGGCGGCCGCCGCCGCGGCGGACCATGATCCTCCCCGGTGGGTGGTCCATTGGAGCCGGCGGGTGCCCGGCCCGTTGCCGGGCCAACCCTTGAACAGTCCCGCCGGGGTGGCCCTCCTGGGGGACAGCCGCCGGGTCAAGGAGCGCCTGGCCTTGAACGGCCTGGCCGTCTTCTCCCCCGGGGAGTCCCGGGGGCGGGAAGAGGGCGCCGTCATCTACAGGGTGGGGGTTTTCGACCTCCAGGTCTACGGGGTGCAGCGGGCGGGTCCCCGCTCCAGCCGGGTGAGGGACGGGCGGCCCCTGGCATGGCGCCGGTGGGAGCGGATCACCGGCACGGCCTTGCGGGCCCTCCACTGCCTGGGGCTGGATTCGGCGGTAGTGTCCCTGGCCGTGGACGGCGAGGCGGCCCGGGATCCCGCGGTGGCGGGCATCCGCCTGGGACCCATGCTGGGCCGCCAGGGAGCCGCCAAGTTGAAGGAACTCCTGGCGCAACGGGTGTCGGGCCAGGACCGGGCCGGGTCCATCCGCCTGGGGGCCGACCCCGAGTTCATGCTGCGCCATCGCGACAGCGGCCGCATGGTGGCCGCATCCCATTTCTTTTCCCGCTATGGTGCCGTAGGCTGCGACACCCAGTCGGGGGCCGGCCCGGGGGAATACCCCGTGGGGGAACTGCGCCCCAACGCCCGATCCCATCCCGACGGCCTCCTGCGGGAAATCCGGCGCTGCCTGGCCCTGGCCGCCCGGCAAGGAGCCGCGGGGGATCTGGAATGGCTGGCCGGCGCCCAGCCCTTCAACGGCTATCCCACCGGCGGCCACATCCACTTCAGCGGGGTGGCCCTGTCGGGCAGCCTGCTGCGGGCTTTGGACACCTACCTGGCGGTGCCGGTGTTCATGCTGGAGCCCCAAGAAGCCGCCGCAGCCCGCCGGCGGCGCCACGGCTTCCTGGGCGACGTGCGCTTGAAGCGTCACGGGGGCTTCGAATACCGCACCCTGCCCAGTTGGCTGGTGGACCCGGCCCTGACCCGGGGAGTGCTGCACCTGGCCTGGCTGGTGGCCCGGGGGCACCGGCGCCTGTCTCTGCACCTGTTTCAGGATCCGGCCCTGCAGGCCGCCTTTTACCGGGGGGACCAGGCTCCCTTCCGGGACCGGCTGGGCGTCATCTGGGACGACCTGGCCCGGCTGCCCGACTTTCAGTCCAGCCGCCGGGCCCTGGCCCCTTTGCAGGCCATGACGGCCGCCGGCCTCCCGTGGGATGACGGCCGGGACTTTCGTGCCCGCTGGCGGCTCCCCGGGGCCGCTGCCTTGCCCGCCGGGGCCGCCCCTCTCCGGACCGCCCGTAGCCGGTGGCGCCAAAGCGCCGGGGCTTGATTTTATGCATAGGAGACATTAAAGATAATCAGGTCGACATTGACAAAGTTCAAGGTTGAGTTTAGCATTTCCCCCAAAGCCCCTCAGGGGCGCCAAGCCCCGGTAAGGAGAGGATAAGGTGGCTTACCCCACACCTGCCCGCTGTCCCGTCTGCGGCGGGGCTCCCCATGTTGTCCGCCTCCACTGCAGCAGCTGCGGCACCACCATCGAGGGCCGTTTCCAAGCATCCCCCTTGTCCCGGTTGACGGCTGAGCAGCGGGACTTCGTGGTCACCTTTCTGAAGGTGCGGGGTAATCTGCGGGAGATGGAGCGGGAGCTGGGGGTTTCTTACCCCACGGTCCGCAATCGCTTGGATGGCGTCTTGAAGGCCTTGGGCTACGAAGTGGAGCGGGAGGCCGCCCGGGAGGAAGATCGTCGTCAAGTGCTGGCCGCCTTGGAGCGGGGGGAGTTGACGGCCGCAGAAGCGGTACGCCGCCTGAAAGGGAACTGGGGGAAGGACAGCCTTGAATGAAGAACGCATGCTCATTTTGAAGATGATCGAGGAAGGCCGGCTGACGGCCGCCGAGGGCGCCGAACTGCTGGAGGCCTTGGAGGAAGAACTGGACCGCCGGGAGGACGACGACCGGCGGGAGGAGCCCGGGGACACCGCCGCCCAGGTGGCCGCCCGGGCCGAGCGGGTAGTGGAAAGGTTGAGCCACCAGGGCGAGAAGGTCATGTCCAAGGTGGCCCGGGGCGCCGGGCGGGTGGCCGCCGACGTGGAGAAGATGCTGAGCCGCCTGCCGGGCATGGTGGAGAACCTGGCGGCCCGGCTGGACCTGCCGGCTCTGGGCCACCTGCTGGGACCCCGCTGGCGCTTCCAGGAGGAGATCAAAGGAGAACTGCCCCCCGGCCCCGAGCCGGTGACGGTGGTGGTGGACACCTACCACGGCCAGATTTCCGTCACCACATGGGACGAGCCGGGCTACCGCCTCCTGCTGACCAAACTGGTCCATCACCGGCGGGAAGAAGAAGCCGCCGAGCTGGCCGTGGGCATGGCCCAGGTCAGCGAGAAGCAGGGGGAACTGCACGTCCGGGCTGAGCCGGGGCCGGGCCAGGCCGGCGTGGGCATCCGGCTGTGGCTGCCCCGGAATCGCACTTACCGCCTCATCCTGCGCACGGCCAACGGCCGCATCACCTTGGCCGAACTGGAGGCCGCCCAGGTGGAGGCCACCACCGCCAACGGGCAGATCACGGCCACCCAGGTGGTTTGCCCCCGGGCCTCCTTCAGCACCGCCAACGGCAGCATCGAGCTGGCCGGCCGGTGGGGCGACCTGCGGGCCGGCACCAGCCACGGCCGCATCCAACTGGACCTGGAGGACATCACCGGCCCCCGGGCCGACATCCACCTGGGCACCTCCCATGCCCGCATCGGCGTCACCATCGTCGCCGCCGGCGACATCGGCTACGACATCGACGCCGCCACCGGCCTGGGACGCATCCAGGTGGACCTGCCCCATCTGGAGTTCGAGACGGGCCCCCTGGGCACCACGGGCAGGGACCTGGTCCGGGCCCGCAGCGCCCATTTCGGGGAGCAGCCCCGGCGGGTGTTCATCCGCGCCCAGACGAGCCACGGTGATATCATAGTAGGTGCCAGGGAAACCGACGGTTAGATCTTCCCAGGGGGGTGGCAGGAATTGCGTCGTCTGTATCGTTCCGAAAAGGACCGCATGCTGGGCGGGGTTTGCGGCGGCCTGGCGGAGCACTTCGGGGTGGACCCCACCTTTATCCGCCTGGCGTGGGCCGTCCTCAGCCTGTTCAAGGGAGCAGGCGTCCTGCTTTACTTCATCGCCTGGGCCATCATCCCCCCGGAGCCCAAGACGTCCCACTGACCGGCGCCTGCCGGTGCAGCTCCACCGCCAAGCCTTGCCCTTGGGGAACCAGGGGAAGCACCCGGCCCCCCGCCTGTTCCAAGGCGGCCTTGACGGCATCCCGCCGGCCGGGCGGCACCGCCGTCAGGAGGCAGCCACCCCCGCCGGCGCCGCAGGCCTTGCTGCCTGAAGCACCGGCAGCGGCGGCGGCCGACGCCAGCCGCTCCAGGGCAGGCCCCGTGGCCAAGGGCGAGATGGCCCTGCGGGCTTCCCATTCCTGTTGAAGCAATGGTCCGACAGCAGCCCAGTCCCGCTGTCTGGCGGCATCGGCCATGGCCCGGGCCGTCCCGGCGATTTGATGGAAGCCTGCCACGGCCTCCTGTCGTCTGTCCACGTATGCCTTGAACATCTCCCAGTTGATGGAACCCGACCGGTGGGCCTGGCCGCTCCAAGTCAACAGGAGCCGGCGGCCCAGTTCCTCCCTGTCGGCTCCGGTCAGGGGCACCCTTTCCCGCCGGGCCCCCCGGAGTTCCCAGTGGAGGATGGACATACCGCCGAAGGCCGCCGCGTACTGATCCTGGAAACCGGCGGGAACTCCCGCCGCCCGGGCTTCCAGGGCCGCCGTTAGGTGGATTAGTTCCAACAAGGAGTGGAGGCGCCGGCCCGCCACGTTGAGGGCGGCGCAGGCTGCCAGGAGCAGGGCTGAGGAGGCCCCCAGGCCGGAGCCCCGGGGCACCGGGCTGTAGGTGGTCAGGCGAAAGGGCGCCGGCGGATCGAAATATTTCACCGCCGCCGCCACGGGGGCCAAGGGACCCTCTTCCGGCAAGGCTGCCGCGGAAGGGGCCGCCAGCCGCTCCCCGCCGTCCCGGGCGGCTATGACCGCAGGAGCTTCGCCGGCCGCCGGATTTTCCCCCAGCACCAATTCAACGGTACACTGTAAAGAGAGGGCGACGTTGACCGTAAGCCCTCCCGGCACGAAAAGAGACAGGGGATGCAAATCCAAGGTGCCGCCGGCCAGGTCGATGCGGGTGGGTGCGCGGGCTGTGATGCGCATGTCGGTGCCTCCTCCCGGCTCCTTCGCCGGAGCGGACCTGGTTCCCTGGAAGAGGCCGTCTGTTGATCGACCTGCAGCAGCAGAAAGGGGCAAAAGGATGACCCAAGGCCGGGAGCGCAACGACCTCCAGTTCCTGATCATCACCGGTCTTTCGGGTGCGGGGAAGACCCTGGCCATCCGATGCCTGGAAGACCTGGGGTTTTTCTGTGTCGACAACATGCCGCCCGCCCTGCTGCCCACCTTTGCCCAGCTTTGCCTGCAAACCGACGGCCGGGTGAGCCGGGCCGCCGTGGTCATGGACGTGCGGGGCGGCGCCTTCTTCGACCGTACGGTGGAAGCCTTGGATGAACTGGACACCATGGGCATCTCCTATCAGGTCCTCTTCCTGGAGGCCGACGAGGCCACCTTGGTGCGCCGCTTCAAGGAGACCCGGCGCCGCCACCCCATGGTCCTGGGCGGCCGCATCGCCGACGGCATCGCCATGGAGGCCCGCCGCCTGGAAGTCCTGCGGGGCCGGGCCCACCGCATCATCGACACCAGCAGCATGACCCCCGGGGACCTGGCCCGGCGCCTCAGCAACTGGTACGCCGATCCCCAGGCCTCGGGCATGACCCTGACCATTTTGACCTTCGGCTTCAAGCACGGCCTGCCCATGGACGCCGATCTGGTGCTGGACGTGCGGTTCCTGCCCAATCCCTATTACGTGCCCTCCCTGCGCCCCCTGACGGGCAACGACCAGCCGGTGAAGGACTACGTGCTGAAGTGGCCCATCACCCACCAGCTGCTGGAGCGCCTCAAGGGGCTGCTGGACTTTCTCATTCCCCAGTACGTCAACGAAGGCAAGGCCCACATGACCATCGCCATCGGCTGCACCGGCGGCCGGCACAGGTCGGTGGTCATCGGCAACATGCTGTGGGAGCACTTGCGGGGCCGGCTGCCCTCGGTTACTACGGAACATAGGGATGTGGGCCGCCCGCCCGCCCCGCCCGACGGGAACGCCGCCGGGCATGATGGCAGAAAGGGATTGAGCATCCCCTATGCGAAAAACACGTAAGCCGACCTCCCGGCCCTTCCCGGCGCCGGGCCCATCGGTCATATACCGGCAGGTAGGAGGACACCCGCTTTGAAGGCACAAGTCCAGCAGCATCCCACCGGCTACCGGGGGGTTCACGCCGTCATCGCCGAACTTTTTCCCGAGGTCAGGGATGATGTGCTACGGGTCGAGGCCGAAATGGAACGGCTCCTCACGGCCGACAACCCGTTGCTGGAGGAGTTGGCCAACCACCTGCTGGCAGGGGGCGGCAAGCGGCTGCGGCCCGCTTTGGTCCTCATCTCGGGCCTGCCCTTTGACTACCGGTGGAAAACCTTGGTGCCCGTGGCCGCCGCCGTGGAATTGATCCACACGGCCACTTTGGTCCACGACGACGTGGTGGACCGGGCCAGCCTGCGCCGGGGCGTGGACACCGTCAACTCCCGCTGGGGAGACCGGGCGTCGGTCCTCCTGGGGGACTACCTGTTCGCCCTGGGCTTCTCCACCTTGGCCTCCGCCGGCGACAGCCGGGTGGTCCGGGCCATGGCCGACGTGGTTTTCCGCATGTCGGGCGGCGAGCTGGAGCAGTTGACGGGCGCCTACGACACCAGCCGCACGGTGCGGGATTACCTGCGGCAAATCGACAAGAAGACGGCCTACTTCATCGGCGAGTGCTGCCGGGTGGGAGCCCTGGTGGCCTCGGCCCCCGAAGGGGCGGCGGAGGCCCTGCGCTGCTTCGGCTACGGCATCGGCATGGGCTTTCAAATCGTGGACGACATCCTGGACCTGGTGGGCCGGGAGGCGGAACTGGGCAAGCGCAACGGCACCGACCTGCGCAGCGGCATCTACACCTTGCCGGTGCTGTACGCCCTGCAGGGTCCCCGGGGCCGGGAACTGGAGGCCATCCTGGCCAACCGGCCCTTGACCGATGAGCAGGTGGCCCAGGCCATCGACCTGGTCCGGGCCAGCGGCGGCGTGGAGCATGCCTACCGGGTGGCCCAGAAGTACATCGACGAAGCCAAGGCGGGGTTGGTGCACATTCCCGCCGGACCGGCCCGGGAGCGGCTGCTGGCCGTGGCCGATTTCGTGGCGGCCCGGCGTTTTTGAGTGAACGGAGGCAGGAGGCTTAATGCGCAGTGGACGGGGTGCACGTTCAGGACGGGTGCCTGACGCCGCCGTTCGGCGGCTGCCGGTCTACCTGCGCGTGCTGGAAGATTTGCGCCAGCGGGAAATCGACATCGTTTCGTCGGCGGAGCTGGCCCGCCGGACCGGCTTCTCCTCGGAGCAGATCCGCAAGGATTTGACTTATTTCGGCGCCTTCGGCACCCGCGGCGTCGGCTACCGCACCGAGACCCTCAGCATCCAACTGCGGGAAATTTTGGGCCTGGACCGGGAAGTGCCCGCCGCCCTGGTGGGCGCCGGCAATCTGGGCACCGCCCTGGCCCGCTACAACATTCTCCGCCATCGGGACGTGCGCATCGTAGGCATTTTCGACAACGACCCCCAAAAGGTGGGGACGTCCATCGAAGGGGTGCCCATCCTTGCCACCGACGATCTGGAGAAGGTGGTCCCCGAGCAAGGCATCCGCATGGCCGTCATCACGGTGCCCGCCGAAGCGGCCCAGGAGATGGCCTCCCGCCTGGTGCAGGTAGGCGTGGAAGCCATATTGAACTTTTCCCCAACCCAGCTGCGGGTTCCGCCGGGGGTGTATGTGCAAAACATCGACTTGAGCATCGAACTCCGGAGCCTGGCCTACTACGTGTCTGCAGGCCGCCGCCAGGAAGACATGGGCTCTACCCGGGGTTGAGGGGCGAGGCTGGCAGAAGGCTTCGCCGGGGGGTAACATCTATCTATGATTTCCCTAGCGCGCAGCCTGACTTTTCTCGATGTGGTCCTCGCCGTAATCGACATCTTAATCGTCGCTTACATCATCTACCGGTTTTTTCTCCTCATCCGGGGAACCAGGGCCACCGCCATCATCACCGGCCTCGCCGTCGTCCTGGTGGCCACTCCCGTGAGCCGCTGGCTGCGCTTGGAAACCCTTCACTGGCTGCTGGGCTACGCCCAAATCGCCCTCTTGGTGGGCATCCCCATCCTGTTCCAGCCGGAACTGCGCCGGGCCTTGGAGCAAGTGGGCCAGGGGGGCCTGTTCCGCCGTTCCTTGTCATACCTGGGGCAGGAGCCCGACGTGAGCCAGGTCATCCAGGTGGTGGCCGATGCGGCCCGAACCTTGTCCCGGAACCGCACCGGCGCCATCATCGTCATCGAACGGACTACCGGTCTGGGGGACGTGGCTGAGACGGGCATACCCATCGACGGCCTGGTGTCCAAAGAACTGCTCATCAACTTGTTCCTGCCCCGCACGCCCCTCCACGACGGCGCCGTCATCATCCGGGGCGACCGGGTGGTGGCTGCCGGCTGCTTCCTGCCCTTGACGGACCAGCCTTTGGATATCTCCCTGGGCAGCCGGCACCGGGCGGCGGTGGGCATCAGCGAGCATTCCGACGCCGTGGCCGTGGTGGTCTCCGAGGAAACGGGCGCCATCTCCATCGCCCACGGGGGCAAGCTGATCCAGAAATTGGACGACGACGCCCTGCGGCAACGACTGACCAACCTGCTGCTGCCGGCCGCCGAGGGCAACCAGCGGCCCTTCCTGTTCGGGCAGCGCAACAAGAATTGAAGGAGCCCGGCCGGGGTCCGGCACCGGGGTGACGCCATTGATCGAGCGACTGTTGCGACGGGATATCAACATCAAGATTTTGTCGGTGCTGCTGGCCATCAGCCTCTGGCTGTATGTGAGCAGCGAGCAGAACCCCGAGGCCACCCAGATCTTCCCCTTGGTGGAAGTGGTGCCCCGGAACCTGCCCGAAGGTTTGGCCATCGTTACTATGGACCCCGAGCGGGTCAGCGTCACCGTGCGGGGCCGCCCCAGCCTGTTCGACGACTTGGAGCCGTCGGAAGTGACGGCGGTGGTGGATTTGTCCGATGCCGAGGCGGGCATCGTGGCCCGGGTCATCCGGGTGGAACTGCCCGACGGCCTCCAGGCCATCGAGATCACCCCGTCGGAGGCGGTGCTGGCCTTGGAGTCCTTCGCCGAGCGGGAGCTGCCCGTGGAAATTTCCCTGGAGGGCAACTCCAACGGCCAGGTCAGCGTGGCCAGCCCCCTGGTGTTTCCCAGCCAGGTGAAATTGACGGGCGCCGAGACCAGGGTCAACGAGGTGGCCCGGGTGGTGGGCGCCGTTGATATCGAAGGCATCACCGGGAATATGGTCTTCGAAGGAGTCAGGGTTTTCGCCGTGGACGAGGCGGGCCGGCAGGTGGCAGGTGTCACCGTGGTGCCCGAAACGGTGCGGGTGGTGGTCCCCGTCAACACCAGCCCGCCCCTGGAGGATGAGCCCGGTGCGCCGGAACCGCCCGGGGAAAGTCCTGAGGAGTAGGGAGGCGCCCAGCCCGGCAGGAGAGGGCCTCCCGGCAGCGGGGAGGAAAGGCATGGTATCCTTCGGCACCGATGGCAT
The DNA here is from genome assembly GCA_035303785.1 of Sphingobacteriaceae bacterium. Classification (GTDB taxonomy): domain Bacteria; phylum Bacillota; class Sulfobacillia; order Thermaerobacterales; family RSA17; genus DATGRI01. Next base: position 57,796 of record DATGRI010000058.1, on the reverse strand, counting down.
CCGGGGCATCGCCCACCAGGATTTGACCCCGGAGTTGTTCGCCAAAGTGGGACGGGCGGCGGCCCGGGTTCTCCATTCCGGGGAGGCCTCGCCCTTGATGCTGATCGGCAGGGACACCCGGACGTCGGGGGTGGAGTTGGAGGCCGCCTTGGCTTCCGCCCTGGTCCAGGCCGGCTGGCAGGTTCTCCTGCTGGGGGTGGTCCCTACACCGGCGGTGGCTTTCCTGGCCCGGGTCCACGGCGCTGCTGCCGCAGCGGTCATCAGCGCCTCCCACAACCCGCCCGAGTACAACGGCCTCAAGTTTTTCGGCCCCCAGGGGACGAAAATCCCCCCCGAGACGGAAAAGGCCCTGGAGGATTTCATCGCCCGGGACGGTGAGCCGGCGCCCGCCGGCGGGTCCGGGGGCCGCCTTTATCAAGATCCCGATGCCTTGAACCCTTACCTGCAGTTCCTGCTGGAGCGCCTGGGGGACGGAGCCGCCGGCCGCCACCTGGTGTTGGACTGCGGCCACGGCGCCTTGTGGGAACTGGCCCCCCGCCTGTTCCGGGCGGCGGGTGCCCGGGTGACGGCCCTGCATCACACCCCCGACGGCGCCGCCATCAATGTGGACTGCGGCTCCACCAGCCCCCAGGTGGCGGCGGAGGCGGTGCTGGCCGAAGGCGCCCAGGCGGGCTTCACCTTCGACGGGGACGGGGACCGCTGCCTGGCCGTGGACGACCAGGGCCGGCTGCTGGACGGTGACTACATTTTGGCCGTGGCGGGCCTGGGCCGGCTGGACCGGGACGCCCTGCCCAAGCGGGCCTTGGTGGCCACGGTAATGAGCAACATGGGCTTGGACCAGGCCCTGGCCGCCGCCGGCGGCCGGGTGGTCCGCTGCCCCGTGGGCGATCGCCATGTGGCCGAAACCATGATGGCCCAGGGCTTGACTCTGGGAGGTGAGCAGTCGGGGCACATCATATTTGCCGAAACGGGCCAGATGACGGGAGACGGTTTGTTGACGGCGGTGGAAATGGTGCGGGAAATGGACATCACCGGGGCCTCCCTGGCCGACCTGGCGGCCCGGATGAAGCCTTGGCCCCAGGTCCACCGCAACATTGCCGTGGACGACCATCACCGGGTTGCCGCCCTGCCGGCGGTGGAGGCCGCCGTGGCAGCGGCCTCGGCCGGGCTGGCGGAGCAGGGGCGCATCGTGGTGCGTCCCTCGGGCACCGAGCCGGTCATCCGGGTGATGGTGGAGGCGATGGACGAAACCCAGGCCCGGGAGGCGGCGGAAGCCATTGCGGCCGCCATCGTGGAAGCCGCCCGACAGTAAAGGAGACCACAACCATGGTCAAGGAACTGCCCATAGAAGGGACCCAGGCCGGCGCCGGCCGGCCGGGAGGCCACCGTCATAAGATGCATGAGGAGATTTTCCAGCAGCCCCAGGCCATCAGCCGTACCCTGGCCGGCCGCCTGGGACGGCAGGCGGGGGATGTGGATTGGTCCGGCACGGGTTTGGATCAGGCCGCCCTGGCCCAGGTGCGGCATGTTTTGTTTTTGGGCAGCGGCACCGCCTACCATGCCGGCTTGGTGGGCGACGCCCTGGTCAAGCAGGTGGCGGGCCTGCCCGCCCGCACCGAACCCGCGTCGGAGTTCCGCTTCGGGGAATTCCGGGTTCCTCCGGGCACTTTGGCCGTGGCCGTCAGCCAGTCGGGGGAAACCAAGGATACCCTGGCCGCCCTGGCGGCTGCCCGGCAGCGGGGCGCCGCAGCTGTCCTGGCGGTGACCAACGCGCCCGGCAGCGCCATCACCCGGGAAGCCGATTTCACCTTCATCACCCAGGCCGGCACCGAGGAGGCGGTGGCCTCCACCAAAGCCTACATGGCCCAGTTGGTGGCGGTAGTCCTGCTGGCCGTCGGCTTGGGGCGGGCCCAGGAGACCTTGCCCCGGGAAGAGGCGGCCCGCATCCTGGCGGGCCTGGCGGCCATGCCCGACCAGGTGGCCGCCGTGCTGGCGGAGGAGGAAGCCGTGGCCCAAGCCGGCCGGGACTTGGCCCGGCGGCGCCACGCCTTCTACATCGGCCGGCAGATGGACTGGATCACCGCCCATGAAGGGCAATTGAAGCTTAAAGAAACTTCCTACATCCATGCTGAAGCGTGCGCCGCCGGCGAGTTCCGCCACGGCCCCATGGCCTTGATTGATTCCGACTACAGCGTGGTGGGCATCGTCACCAGGCCCGACCTGGAGGAGATGATGGCCCGCAACTTCCAGGAAGTGCGCCGCTGGGGAGCCCAGGTGGTGGCGGTGGCTCCCGCCGGCAGCCGTGAACTGGCCCGCCATGCCGACCACTTCCTGCCCATACCCCCGGTGGAGCCCATCTTCGGGCCCATGCTGTCGGTAGTGCCCCTGCAGCTGCTGGCCTATCACGCGGCCGTAGCCCTTGGCCGCAATGTGGACCAGCCCCGCCATCTGGTGAAGAGCCTCACCGAGGACTGACCCCGGCGGCCGCCGGGCCGGCGGGGGCTCCGGGAGGAAATGGCCCCATAAATCGGTAAGCTAAGGGCCGAGGTGAAAGTGATGATCCTCGGCCTGGGCATCGACATGGTGGACGTAGGGCGGGTGGAGCAGGCCCACGGCCGCAAGGGCGCCGCCTTTTTGAACCGCCTCTTCACCCCCGGGGAGCAGGCGGCGGCGGGGGACGGCCCCCATCGCTACCGGCGCCTGGCGGCCCGCCTGGCGGCGAAGGAAGCTCTGGTCAAAGCCTTGGGCACCGGCCTGCGGGATGGCCGCTGGCTGGATGCCGAAGTGGTCAACGACCCCCTGGGCAAGCCGTCCCTGCGGGTGACCGGGGGGCTGGCCCGGCGGCTGCAGGCCATGGGGGTCACCGGCGTCCACCTGTCCCTCACCCACGAAAACCATTACGCCGCGGCCGTCGTAGTGCTGACGGGCGCCCCCGGCGGGAAGCCATGACTACCGACGCAGCCACCCGGAGCTGTTTGGTGACCGCCGCCGAGATGCGGCGGCTGGACCGGCACACCATCGACGTCGAAGGTGTCAGCGGTGAGACTTTGATGGAGCGGGCCGGGGGGGCGGCCTTCGCCGTGATGGCGGAGCAGCTGGGCCCCTTGGCCCGGCGGGAGGCGGCCGTCCTGGCAGGCCGGGGCAACAACGGCGGCGACGGCTACGTGGTGGCCAGGCACCTGGCGGCGGCGGGGGCCCGGGTCACCGTGTGGGAGGCGGCCTCCGGGGGCCAGGGTCTGACCCCTGACGCCGCCCATCACCGGCAGCTGGCCCTGGCGGCGGGCCTGGAGCCCCGGCCATTGGCGGAGTTCAGCCCCGACGTCCTGGACTGGGCCGCCGGCCACCCGCCTCTGGTGGTCGACGCCCTCCTGGGCACGGGGCTGGCCGGGCCGCCCCGGGAGCGCTACGCTGCGGCCATAGAAGCCATCAACGAGGCGGGACGCCGGGGGGCCGTGGTCATTGCCCTGGATGTGCCTTCGGGCTTGGACGCCGACGGCGGTTCGCCCTTGGGCCCTGCCGTGCGGGCCCATGTGACGGTCACCTTCGGACTGGCCAAGACGGGGATCCTCCAGGGCCCGGCCATACCCTACACGGGCCGGGTGGTGCTGGCCCCCATCGGCATCGACACCGCCACCGCTCAGCCGGCGGCGGTGCTGAGCCTGCCCGGCGCCGTGGGCGCCCACCTGCGCTCCATGCTGCCCGAGCCCGCCCTGGCCCATAAAGGCCTGGGTGGCCACTGCCTCATCGTGGGGGGCAGCCGGGGCATGGGGGGAGCCCCCTGGCTGGCGGCCCGGGGCGCCCTGCGGGCCGGCGCCGGCCTGGTGACGATAGCCTTGCCCGCCGCCCAGGCAGCGGCCTGGGGCCAGCTGCCCGAAGCCATGACCCTGCCCCTGCCCGACGGGGGCAGCGGACTATTCACACCGGAGGCCCTGCCGGTCATAGAAGAGTTTTTCAACCAGCGCAACATCGATGCCGTGGTCATCGGGCCCGGCCTGGGGAGCAGGCCGGACGCCCTGGCGGTGGCGGCGGGGGCCTGGCGGGCGGCGGCCGCCCGGGGCGCGCCCGTAGTTTTGGATGCCGACGCCCTCCGCCTGCTTCACCCTCAGGAAGGGCAGGCCTGGGACCTGCCCCCCGTCCCGTCCGCCGGCGGGGACGGGGAGGATCCCCCCTTGGTTTTGACGCCCCATCCGGGGGAGGCGGCCCGGCTGCTGGGATGGTCCACGGCGGAGGTGCAGGCCCACCGGCCCCGGGCGGCGGCGGCCATCGCGGCCCGGCGGCCCGCCGTGGTGGTCCTGAAGGGGGCCCGCACCTTGATGGCCTCCCCCGGACGCCCCCAACGCCTGAGCCCCGTGGTGGACGGGGCCCTGGCCGCCGGGGGCACCGGCGATGTGCTGGCCGGCATCACCGGCGCCCTGCTGGCGGCCCGCCGGCCCCCCTTGGCGGCGGCCGAGGCGGCGGTGATGATCCACGGGCTGGCTGCTGCCCTGGGGGCGGCCGATGTCACAGGCGGTTTCCCCGGTCCCGCCGCCGGCGACAGTCCTGCCGGCCAGGTGGCGGCCGCCTTTGCCGGCGGGCCGTGGCGGCGGGGCCTCCTGGCGGGCGAGGTGGCGGCCTGGGTTCCCCGGGCGGCGGCCCTGCTGGCCTCCGCCGGCGACCAAGTGGAGGAGGCCTTGCTGGAGGCCTACGGCCTGACGGGTTTCACCGGCTGAGGCTCCCCTGCACATCCTGGAAGGGCAGCCCGTTGCGCGGGCAACCTGGAAGGGATGTGGAGATCATGAGGGACAGCCTGGTCCGGGAGAGGGGACGGCGGCCGGTCATCGGCATTCCGACGGATCACACCGCGGAGGGGCAGTTGACCCTGCCGGCGGCCTACGCCGCCGTGGTGGCCGAGGCGGGAGGGCTGCCCGTGCTCATTCCCGCCCTGGCGGAGCCGGAGTTGACGGCCTGCTGGCTGGAGCGGGTGGACGGCCTGCTGCTGGCCGGCGGCGCCGACGTGGATCCCAACCACTACGGGGAGGATCCCCTGCCGCGGCTGGGCCGCATCACCCCGGAGCGGGATGGGGCGGAACTGGCCCTGGTCCGGGACGCCCTGGCCGCCGGCATGCCCATCCTGGGCATTTGCCGGGGCCTCCAGGTGCTGTGCGTTGCCGCCGGCGGCACCTTGCTGCAAGATATACCGAGCCAGGTGCCCGGGGCCCTGAAGCACCGGCAGCAGGCCCCCCCTTGGTACGGCACCCACGACGTGGCCGTCGCGGCGGGCACCCTGCTGGCCCGGCTCCTGGGAGAGGGGCCCCTGCGGGTCAACAGTTTTCACCACCAGGCCGTGGATTTGGTGCCGCCGGGCTTCCAGGCGGCCGCCGCGGCCCCCGACGGTGTGGTGGAAGCGGTGGAAAAGGGCGACGGCTCCTTCATCCTGGGGGTGCAGTGGCATCCCGAGACCATGGCGGCGTACCAGCCCCGGTTCATGGCCTTGTTCGCCGGCTTGGTGGAGGCGGCGGCGGCCAAGGGGGCAGGGCTGGAAGTTTGAGGAGGTGGCGGCGGTGGGCGACAACGGGGAGACCAGGGGGGCGTCCCGATCGGTGGTTATTGCCTCGGCCGAGGCCCTGCAGGCTCTGGCCCATGAACTGGGGCGCCTCATCCCCTGCGGCGGCATCGTGGCCTTGAAGGGCCCCCTGGGGGTGGGCAAGACTACCTTTGCCCAGGGGTTCCTGGCGGGCCTGGGGGTGACGGAGCCGGTGTCCAGCCCCACCTTCACCCTGATGCACCGCTACCAGGGGCGCTGCCCCGCCGTCCATGTGGATCTTTACCGTCTTGAGCCGGGGCTGGACCCGGGGGGTTTTCTGCCGGAACTGGAGGAAGCCCTGGACGGCGTCACCGTGCTTATCATCGAGTGGGCCGACCGCCTGGGGGATTGGTTGCCTGCCGACCACCTGTCGGTAGAATTAAGTTACTTACCCGGCGCCCCTTCCGGCCGCCGGGTGGTTTTGGGGGCGGGCGGCCCCCGCCATGGGGAGCTTCTGGCCGCCCTGGCCCTTCCGCCCACAGGAGGATGACGAAATGTTGACACTGGGCCTGGACACCGCGGGCGACACTTTGGCCATCGGCCTCATCCGGGACGGGCTGGTGGTGGCCGACTGGCGGGCCGTGGTGCCCCAAGCCCACAGCCGGCTCCTGCCGGCCTTGCTGGAAAAGGTTTTTGACTTTGGGGGCATCCAGCCCCGGGACATTGAACTGGTGGCCGTGGCCGCCGGGCCCGGATCCTATACAGGGCTGCGGCTGGGAGCCATGGTGGCCAAGATGACGGCCTGGTGGGCCCGCTGCCCGGTGGTGGGGGTGGACACCATGCAGGTCTTGGCCGCCCCTTTGGCCCAGGCCATGGCCCTGGGCCGGCCCGGCCACGTCCCGCCCCTGGCGGTGCTGCTGCCCTCCCGGCGGGGCCGGGTTTACGGCCGCCTGTACCGGGCCGGCGACGCCGCCCCGGAGCCTGCGGGGGATCTCCACGAAGGGGAGGCCGCCCAGGTGGCCCAGGCTTTGGCCGCCGAGGGGGCGGGCAGTCCCCTGGTGGCAGTGGGGGCCGGGCGCCGGTACCGGGATGCCATGGACCCGTGGCTGCCCCGGGGCAGCCGCTGGGCCGATCCGGGCTGGGACTTGCCCCAAGGCTCCTGGGTGGCCCGTTTGGGTGCTGCTCAAGGGGAGGAGGCCGGGACGGACCCGGTGGCCTTCGTGCCCCGCTACCCCGGCCCGGGGGTGGCGCCCCTGCCCGCCGGCGCCCCCAGGAGCGATGCAGCCCCAGGGACGGGAGGCCCCGCCCATGGCGAAGGCGCCCACTGAAGGCCAAGGGCACACCGGGGACATCATCATCGAGCCCATGAAGATGTCGGACCTGAAGCAGGTGCTGGCCATCGAGAACATGTCCTTCCCTGCTCCCTGGTCCCGCCAGGCCTTCATCAGCGAGTTGACCTACAACAGGGCCGCCATCTACCTGGTGGCCCGGCAGGACGATCAGATCATCGGCTACGCCGGCATGTGGGTGGTGGTGGACGAAGCCCACATCACCAACATCGCCGTCCACCCCGCCTGGCGCCGCCTGGGGGTGGGCAGGCGGCTCATGGACCGGCTGGTGGAAATCGCCCAGGCCAACCGCTGCCGCGCCATCACCTTGGAAGTGCGCAAGTCCAACCTGGCGGCCCAAAACCTTTACACCCAATACGGCTTTACAGCCCAGGGGCTGCGCCGGGGCTATTATTCCGACAACGGGGAAGACGCCATCATCATGGTGAAGGAACTGGAGCCTGGTCAGTGACGGCATTGTGTCTGGGCATTGAAACTTCCTGTGACGAGACGGCCGTGGCCCTGGTGGCCGGCGGCCGCCGCATATTGGCCAACGTGGTGGCCTCCCAGTGGGATCTCCACGCCCGCTACGGCGGGGTGGTGCCGGAACTGGCCTCCCGCCGCCACCTGGAGCGGCTGCTGCCGTGCCTGGAGGAGGCCCTGGCCGAGGCCGGCGTCACCATGGACGCCGTGGACTTGGTGGCCGTCACCAAAGGACCGGGCCTCATCGGCTCCCTCATGGTGGGGGTCACCGCCGCCAAGACCCTGGCCCTGCTGGCGGGCAAGCCCCTGGTGGGCGTCCACCACCTGGCGGGCCACATCCATTCCTGCTTCCTGGCCGGCGGGGACCCTGAGGAGCCCTCGGTCTGCCTGGTGATTTCCGGCGGCCATACCAGCCTGTACCACCTGCCCGGCGACGGCTCCGTCCACACCTTGGGGGCCACCCGGGACGACGCCGCCGGCGAGGCCTTCGACAAAGTGGCCCGCCTCCTGGACCTGGGCCACCCCGGCGGCCCGGCGGTGGACCGCCTGGCCCGCACGGGCAACCCCGAGGCCTTTCCCTTGCCCCGGGCCATGCTGGACCGGGACAATTTCGACTTTTCCTTCAGCGGCTTGAAAACCGCCGTTTTGTACACCTTGGAAGATTTTCGCCAGCGGGGGGAGGAGCCGCCCCTGGCCGACCTGGCGGCTTCCTTCCAGCAGGCGGTGGTGGACGTCCTGGTGGCCAAGACGGTGCGGGCGGCCAAGCACTTCGGGGCCCGCCAAATCCTCCTGGCCGGGGGCGTGGCCGCCAACAGCCTGCTGCGCCGGTCCTTGGAGGCAGCCGCCGCCGAACTGGGGGCCGCTCTTGTGGTGCCGCCCCTGGAACTGTGCACCGACAACGCCGCTATGATCGCCGCCGCCGGCCACTATGCCATGGAACGGGGCCGGGTGGACGATTTGCTGCTGGAAGCCGTCGACCGCCTGCCCCTGCGGGAGTTGTGAAGGATGCGGCGGGTCCAGCGTCATCCCGTGCCCCCCGGCCGCAACAGCATGCACTACTGGCCCCAGGTGGCCGGCTTCTGGCGCTCCGGGTGGAACTTGTTCTGGATCGTCACGGCCCGCTACGTGCCGTGGCTGACGGTGAAAAACGCCATCTACCGCATGCTGGGCATGAAGGTGGGCCGGGATGTCTCCTTCGGCCTCATGGCCATGGTGGACATATTCTTCCCCCAGGACATCACCGTGGAGGACAACGCCATCATCGGCTACAACACCACCATCTTGACCCATGAATTTTTGACCGGTGAATGGCGCCGGGGCCCCGTCCACATCGGCAAGAACGTGATGATCGGCGCCAACTGCACCATCTTGCCGGGGGTGGCCATCGGGGACGGGGCGGTGGTGGCCGCCCATTCCCTGGTGAACCGGGACGTGCCCCCCGGAGCCCTGGTGGGCGGGGTGCCGGCCCGGGTGCTGCGGCCCGGCGGCCAAGGCGACCCCTCGGATGACGACGCAAAAGATGGATGAAGGGCGGCCATTTGCGGGCGGCCAAATCATAAAATAAACCGGTTTTGACATTCACTGCGCATGGGCCGATGCGCGGGCGGCAGGGGATGATGTTCATGGAGCCGGCGCCTCCGGTGGCGGCCCTCGACCGGACTGCAACTTATCACTTCATCGGCATCGGCGGCTACGGCATGAGCGGCCTGGCCACGGTGCTCCTGGCGTCGGGTGTCCGGGTGACGGGCTCCGACGCCAAGGAATCCAGCCGGCTGGAGCGGCTCCGGGCCTTGGGGGCCCAAGTCCATGTGGGCCACAGGGCCGACTTGGTGGACGGCGCCGGGGTGGTGGTCTACAGCACCGACATTCCCGACCATAACCCCGAACTGGCCGCCGCCCGGGAGCGGGGCATCACCTTGTGGCACCGCTCCCAGCTGCTGGCCCGCCTTCTGAACGGGAGCCGGGGGGTGGCCGTCACCGGCACCCACGGCAAGACCACCACCACCGCCATGACGGGGCAGGTGCTGATGGCCGGCGGTCTGGACCCCACCGTCTTGGTGGGCGGCGAAGTGCCCCAGCTGGGGGGCACGGCCCGGCTGGGCAGCACCCCCTGGGTGGTGGCGGAAGCCTGCGAGAGCGATGGCTCCTTCCTCCGCTACCAGCCTTACATCAGCGTCATCACCAACGTGGAGCCCGAGCACCTGGAGCATTACGGCGGCGACTTCTCCCGCCTGAAGGCGGCGGTGCGGGAATTCGCCGGCAACACCCTCCCCGAGGGCTGGCTCGTCTTGTGCAGCGACGATCCCCTGCTGCGGGAACTGGCCCGGGAGCAGGGCATCCGGGCCGTCACCTACGGCCGGGATCCCGGGGCCGACCTGTCCTACACCGATGCCCGCCAGGAGGAAGGGGCCCTGCGCTTCACCGTCCTGGCCGGGGGCGTACCCTTGGGGGAGGCCGCCCTGGCCGTCCCGGGCGAGCACAACATCGTCAACGCCCTGGCGGCCATGGCCGTGGCCCGGCTGGCGGGCATGCCCTTTGCCGCAGCCGCCCGGGCTCTGGGGGAGTACCGGGGCGTCCACCGGCGCTTCCAAATCATCGGCCGGAAAAACGGCATGACCGTGGTGGACGACTACGCCCACCACCCGACGGAGATCCGCGCCACCCTGCGGGCGGCTCGGCAATGGAACCGGGGCCGGGTCATCGCCGTGTTCCAGCCCCACCGCTATTCCCGCACCCACCTGCTGATGGAGGAGTTCGGCGTCTCCTTCGGCGACGCCGACGTGGTCATCCTGACGGAAATCTACGCGCCCCCCGGCGTGGAGCCCATACCGGGGGTGTCGGCCGATGCCCTGGCTCGGCGCATCGAGGCCCATACGGGCCGTTCCGTCCACCTGCTGTCCGATGCCGGGGCCATCGTGGAGCATCTGGCCGCCGCAATGGAGCCGGGGGATCTGGTGGTGACCATGGGGGCGGGGGACATCTGGCAGGTGGCCCACACCCTGGCCCGGCGCCTGGGCATGGTGGAGCCGCAGCCCCCGGGCCCTTACCTTTGAAAAGCGGGGCAAAGTGAATTATAGTAAGAAAAATCGCCCGCCGCGGCGGATTAACCCGGCCGCCGGCGGCGGGGTCCCGGGGGGCGGCAGCATGGAAATGAAGGCAGCGGGACCGGCCAAGTTCGACTGGCAGGAGCCCGCCCGCAGCGACGGGAAACTGGACGATCGCTTCGCCAAAATCGGGTTGACTTTCGACGATGTGTTGCTGGTGCCGGGGGAGTCGTCCGTCCTGCCGACCCAGGTGGACACCGGCACCTATTTGACCCGGCAAATCCGGCTCAACATCCCCCTTGTGTCCGCCGCCATGGATACCGTCACCGAAGCCCGCCTGGCCATCGCCCTGGCCAGGGAAGGGGGCATCGGCATCATCCACAAGAATATGTCCATCGAGGCCCAGGCCGGTGAGGTGGACAAGGTCAAGCGGTCGGAGCACGGGGTCATCACCGATCCTTTCTACCTGTCCCCCCAGCATCGGGTCCGGGATGCCCTGGAACTGATGGAGCGCTACCGCATCTCCGGCGTCCCCATCGTCGTGGAAGACGGCCGGCTGGTGGGCATCATCACCAACCGGGACGTCCGCTTTGAAGAAAACTACGACCGCCCCATCGGCCAGGTCATGACCAGCGAAGGCCTGGTTACCGCCCCCGTAGGCACGGGCCTGGACGAAGCCCGCCGCATCATGGCCCGCCACAAGATCGAGAAGCTGCCCCTGGTGGACGGTGACATGCGCCTCAAGGGGCTCATCACCATCAAGGACATCGAAAAGATGCGCCGCTACCCCAAGGCGGCCAAGGACAGCCGGGGCCGCCTGCTGGCGGCGGCCGCCGTCGGGGTGGGGCCCGACACCATGGAGCGGGCCGAGGCCCTGGTGGCCGCCGGGGTGGACGCGCTGGCCGTGGACAGCGCCCACGGCCACTCCACCAACGTCATCGAAATGACCCGCCGGCTCAAGGAGCGCTGGCCCGACCTGCCCCTCATCGCCGGCAACGTATCCACCGCCGAGGGCACCCGGGCCCTCATCGAGGCGGGGGCCGACGCCGTCAAGGTAGGCCAGGGTCCCGGATCCATCTGCACCACCCGGGTGGTGGCCGGCATCGGCGTGCCCCAGATCACCGCCGTCTACGACTGCGCCCGGGAAGCCGACAAGTACGGCGTGCCCGTCATCGCCGACGGCGGCATCCGCTTCTCCGGCGACATCACCAAGGCCCTGGCGGCCGGCGCCTCCACCGTCATGGTGGGCTCCCTCTTCGCCGGCACCGAGGAAGCCCCCGGCGAGACGGAAATTTACCAGGGCCGCTCCTTCAAGGTGTACCGGGGCATGGGTTCCCTGGCGGCCATGCGGGCGGGCGGCCGGGACCGGTACTTCCAGGAGGAGTACGACAAGCTGGTGCCCGAAGGGGTGGAAGGACGCATTCCCTACCGGGGCCCCCTGTCGGAGACGGTGTACCAGCTGGTGGGCGGGCTCCGGGCCGGCATGGGCTACTGCGGCGCCGCCACCATCGAGGACTTGCGCAAGAACGCCACCTTCGTGCGGATCACGGCGGCAGGGGTGCGGGAGAGCCATCCCCACGACGTGCAGATCACCCGGGAGCCGCCCAACTACTATCTCAACGGGTCCTTCTACGGCTAAGTGAGCACCGGCCCGTCCTTAGGCCTGCCCCACAGCCCGGGGGCCGGGGCCGAAGCCGTCCTGCCCGGGGCGCCCCCCACCCATGGAGACTACCAGGCCGTGGTGGACAGGCTGGCCCGTCTCAACGCCTTCGGCGTCCGGCCGGGCCTCCACCGGATGGCGGCCCTCCTGGACCATCTGGGCAATCCCCATGAAACCATCCCAAATATTGTTCACGTGGCGGGAACCAACGGCAAGGGCTCGGTGACCGCCCTGCTGGGGGCGCTGCTCCGGGCCATGGGCCGGCGCACCGCCCTTTTCACCTCCCCCCATCTGACCTGCTACGGCGAGCGCTTCTGCCTGGACGGCCGGCCCCTGGACCGGGAAGCCTTCGCCGCCGCCGTCGCCCCCGTCTGGCCGGCGGTGGCGGCGGTGACGGAGCGGCTGGGGGAGGAGCCCGTCCAGTTCGAAGTGCTGGCGGCGGCCATGTACTTGCTGGCCGCCCGGGAAGGGTTTCCGTGGCTCATCCAGGAGACGGGCCTGGGCGGGCGCCTGGATGCTACCAATCTGGTGGCCCGTCCCGCCTTGGCCGTCATCACTTCCATCGCCGTGGACCACGCCGATCGCCTGGGGGGCACCCTGGCGGCCATCGCCGCCGAAAAGGCGGCCATCATCAAAGAAGGGGTCCCCGTGGTGACCACCCTCCGGGGAGAGCCCTGGCGGGTGGTGGCCCAAGCCGCCCGGGCCCAGGGCTGCCCGGTGCACCGGATCGTGGAGATGCCCGCCACCCCGGGACCGGTGGATGACCCGGCCGGCGACCATGGTGTGGTGCTGTGGCGGTACCGGGTGCTGGCCAACGAGCCCGGGGGAGTGACCTTCCAACTGATGGCTCCCCCCGGGGCGCCCCTGTCGGGCATTTACCGGGTGCCCCTGGCGGGCCGCCACCAGGGGGAAAACGCCGCCGCCGCCCTGGCCGGCCTGTACGTGCTGGGCCGGACCCGGCGGGAAGCCGTGGGCCCTGTGACCAAGGCCCGAATCCAGGCGGGCCTGGACCAGGTCCGCTGGCCGGCCCGGCTGGAGACCCTCCCCGGCAGCCCGAGCCTGGTGGTGGACGGCGGCCACAACCCCGCCGCCATGGCCGTCCTGCGCAGCAATATCGAAGAGTTGTTCCCCGGGCGGCCCCTGGCCTTGGTGTGCGGCGTCGTAAAGGGCAAGGACCTGGCGGGCATGGCCGCCGCCTGGGCGGGCGCCCCGGGCCTGGGAATGGTCCACGCCGTGCCGGTGCCGGGGGTGGCCGGCTATGCCCCGGATCAGGTGGCCGCCGCCTTCCGGGCCGCCGGGCTGGCAGCCCGTCCATGGGACGGGCCGGGGGAGGCCCTGGAGCAGGCAGCCCGGGCCGCCGGCCCCGAGGGCGTGGTCATCGTGTGCGGCTCCTTATATTTGGCAGGGTGGGCGCGGACCTGCCAATTTTGACGGAAAACCAACAAATTATCCAAATCGACGGCTGGAAAAAAGGATTTGTGCCCTGAGAGCAAAATCTCTTTCCCCAAAATACACGCCATATCTGAGTGGAGGCCCGAGCCTGCATGCGGGTATTGAACAAATATATTGGTCATCTCTTGCTGGTTTTGTTGATTTCCCTTCTTGTGGCCGGCTGCGGCTCTGGGCCGGCGGATAATGGTGGCGGCGGGGCGGCAGACGACCCGAAAATCTTGACCATCGCCACACCCGCCGAACCCAAGAGCGTGCTCCCCACCCTCACCGACAGCGTGTGGGAAAGCTTCTTCACCAGCCAGTTGTTCGTCGCCTTGACGGAGGTGGACTACAACTACAACGTCATTCCCGGTGTGGCCCACAGCTGGGAATGGGATGAAGACAGCCTCACCTACACCTTCTACCTGCGGGACGACGTCTATTTCCACGACGGCCGGCAGTTGACCGCCGAGGACGTGATCTGGACCTTCAAGTACGCCATGCACCCCGACTACGAGGGCACCTTCTTCCAGTACCTCCAGTCCATCCGGGGCGCCGCGGACTACCGGGAGGGCCGGGCCGACGATGTGGAGGGCCTGTCGGCCCCCGACCCCTTCACGGTGCAGGTGACCTTGGCGGAAAAGGACGCCTCCTTCCTGCTCTACGGCGGCAGCAGCGTCTACATCATGCCCAAGCATTACTACGAGCCTTTTGTCGAGGAAAACGGCGTGAAGGCCCTGCGGGGCTCGGAGCGGACCCTGCCCCCCGTGGGGGCCGGGCCTTTCCGGTGGAAGGAATGGCGTCCCGGCCAGTGGATCGTCCTGACCAAGAACGAAGACTTCTTCCGGGAAGAGCCGGAGGTGGAAGGCCAGACGGCCCAAGCCCGCCTGGATGAAGTGCGGGTCCGCTTCATTCCCGACAGCGACGCCATGTACCAGGCGTTGAAGGCCGGCGACATCGACTTGATGGACGGCCTGACCGCCGATCAGTTCCTCGATGCCTTGGAGGATCCTGAACTCCAGGCCCACCAGTATCCGTACCTGTACTACTACCAGTTCATGTTCAACTTCCGGGATCCCAAGTTCCAGGACGTGAGGGTGCGGCGGGCCATCGGCCACGCCATGAACCGGGACCAGATGGTGGAGACGGTGCTGCAGGGCCTGGGCACCGTGGCTTCGGGCGGCCACACCCACCCCATCCGCTGGGACTACACCGACGAGTTCACCCAACTGCACCCCCAGTACGATCCGGACCGGGCCATCGCCTTGATGGAAGAGGCCGGCTGGACCATCGAAAAGGACGACCAGGGCAACATCGTGCCCGGGGCCGTCTGGACCAAGGACGGCCAGGAATTTGAGTTTGAGATCGTCACCATCCACGAGGACAAGGTCCGGACCGACTTCCAGCAGTTGATCCAGCGGGACCTGAACTCCCTGGGCTTCCGAGTCAGCCTGCTGGCTTTGGAAAGCAACACCTTCTACAACGACTACCTGGTGAAGGAGCCCTGGCAGACGGCCATCGCCGCCTGGCGCCTGGGCGGCGACCCCGGCGGCGGCTACGAGTTGATCTTCGGGTGCACCCGCACGCCGGCCCAAAACGGCTACAACTGGCTCCACTACTGCTCCGAGGGGGGCGTCATTGAGGAAAAGCCCGGCCGGTTGACGGAATTGGACCAGGCGGGGCGCAAGGAGATGGATCCCGACCGCAGGATGGAGATTTACCGGGAGGCTAACGAGATCTTGCTGCGGGATCTGCCCTACATCTGGCTGGCCTATCCCGACGGCCTGCTGGCGGCCAAGAGGGAACTCCAGGGCATAGCCCCGGTACACCCGTCCGCTTGGTACACAAACCTGTGGCGCCTGGCTTGGTGAGGCCGGGGACATTTCCAGTCTCCGGCCCCCCGCCGGCTTAGGGACGGCGAGCCCCCATGACGGCCTATGTCATCCGCCGATTGCTGGGCTTGGTGCCCACCTTGCTCCTCATCACCGTGATCACCTTCGTGATCATCAAATTGGCCCCGGGCGATCCCCTGGCCCAGTACGCCGGCGCCAACGTGGACCCCGCCCAGCTGGCCCGCCTCCGCCAGCGGTGGGGGCTGGACGATCCCCTGCATGTCCAGTACTGGCGCTGGCTCACCAACTTCCTGCGGGGCGACCTGGGCGTATCCCTGTCCTCCAACCGGCCGGTGCTGGCCGAGGTGAAGGAGCGGTTCCCCGCCACCGCCCTGCTGGCGGCGTCGGCCTTGACCTTCGCCCTGGTCGTGGCGGTGCCCCTGGGCACCCTCAGCGCCCTGCGCCCCCGTTCCACCGTGGATCACCTGGCCTCGGGCCTGGGCCTCATGGGCCTGGCCATGCCCAACTTCTGGCTGGGCCTGCTGCTCATCTGGGTGTTTTCCGTCCGCCTGGGCTGGCTGCCCAGCTTCGGCATGGAGAGCCTGGACGTGCAGGGAGGATGGCGGTCGGCGGCAGAGACGGGCAGGCGGCTCATCATGCCCACGGTGGTGCTGGGCACGGCGGGGGCGGCAGCCTACATGCGCTTCCTCCGGGCCAGCCTCATGACGGTGCTCCGGTCCGACTACATCCGCACCGCCCGGGCGGCGGGCCTGCCGGAAAAGGTGGTCCTTTACCGCCACGCCTTGAAAAACGCCCTGCTTCCCCTCATTACCATGCTGGGCATGGACGTGCCCGTCCTGCTGAGCGGGGCCCTGGTGACGGAGCAGGTCTTCGGCTGGCCCGGGCTGGGCTTCTACACGTGGCGCAGCGTCATGAGCCGGGACTACCCCGCCATCATGGGCGTGCTCACCATCGCCGCCCTGCTGACCCTGCTGTGCAATCTGGCGGCGGACATCGCCTACGCCCTGCTGGACCCCCGGATCCGCTATGACTAGAACCCGCTTCCGGCGCAACCGGGCCGCGGTGGCCGGGCTCATAGTCCTGATATTGCTGGGGCTGGCGGCGGCGGGGGCGCCCTGGCTGGCGCCCTATGACCCCGACGAGCCTTTTGTAGGCCCGCGCCACGCCCGGCCCGGCAGGACCCACTGGATGGGCACCGACCAGATGGGCCGGGACTTGTTCAGCCGGGTGCTGCACGGTTCCCGTATCTCCCTGGCCATCGGCCTGCTGACGGCCGTCCTGGCCACCGGGGTGGGGGTGGTGGTGGGCACCGTGGCCGGCTTCTGGGGCGGCCCCCTGGACGGCCTGTTGATGCGCTTCACCGACGTGATGCTCACCTTCCCCTTCATGTTCCTGGCCCTGGCCATGGTGGTGCTGTTCGAGCCCGGCTTCTGGGTGCTGGTGTGGGTGCTGGCCTTGATTTCCTGGCCCGGCATGGCCCGGATCGCCCGGGCCGAGGTGCTGGCCCTGCGCCGGCAGGAATTCGTGGAAGGGGCGGTGGCCGTGGGCGTCCCCACGGGCCGCATCATCCTGCGCCACCTGCTGCCCAACTTGACGGGCCCCATCGTCGTCTACGCCACCTTGACCGTGGGCAGCGCCATCCTGGGGGAGTCGGCCTTGAGCTACCTGGGCCTGGGCGTGCCGGGCACCGCCAGTTGGGGGCAGCTGCTGCGGGACGGCAAGGAGTACATGGTGCTCAACAACTTTTGGTACACCTTTTTCCCCGGCTTGTTCATCTTCATAACGGTGCTGGCCATCAATTTTGTGGGGGATGGGCTGCGGGACGCCCTGGATCCCCGGACAGACAGGTAAACCTTGGGGTACTCTTTAGGGGGTACTGTGTATATAGGCAGGGCCGCCCGGCCCACTAATACCATGTGGGGGTGCAGTGTCCCATGGGGCATGGTGCATCTGCCGGGTCCTCGGACACCCTGACCCCGCGGGAGGTCACCGCTCATGAGCCTGTCAACCGACGACCTGCATGCCGGCGACGTGGGTGTAGTAATTCTGCGGACCAGGCAGATTGTCCAATACGGTGAGGCCGCCTGCGTCGAAGCCCTGGCGGCGGCCTTGGCCCCCTTGGGGCTGAGGGTGCGGGAGTACACCGGCGTCAAGCCCGACCCCGAAGCGGTGGCGGAGAACATCGCCCGCTTTGCCGATCACTACCGCTTCCCCTTGGTCTTCACCGTAGGCGGCACCGGCTTCCACCGGGAAGACGTGGCGCCCGAAGGAACCATGCTGGTCATCCACCGCCTGGTGCCCGGCATCGCCGAGGCCATGCGGGCCCAGCTGGGCGCCGCCCGGCCCGAGTTCCTCCTCAGCCGCGCCCAGGCCGGCCTGCGGGGGCGCACCTTGGTGGTCAACTTGCCCGAGGCCCCCAACGACATCGCCGCCGCCGTCCACATCACGGCGCCGGTGCTGCGGGCGGCCCTGTCCCGGCTCCAGGAGCACCGGACGGAGGCTCAGATAAGGCTTTTGTAGGCGGGGGCGCCGGGGCTGGAAAACTCTTGACGCCACCCAGGCGGCTCCTTATGATATGTACTGGCATCGAACCTAGCACTCACCAGGGTCGAGTGCTAACAATCCCTAGGAACAATCTCATCCCCAACAAGGAGGGAATGCCCATGGCCGTCACGGAAGGCACGGCCCTCAAGGTTCGCCCCCTCGGTGATCGGGTAGTTATCGAGGTGATCGAAGAGGGGGAGAAGACCGTGGGCGGCATCGTGCTGCCCGACACCGCCAAGGAAAAGCCCCAGGAGGGCCGCGTTGTAGCCGTCGGCTCCGGCCGCCTGCTGGAGAACGGCCAGAAGGTGGAGCCGGAAGTGTCCGTCGGCGACACGGTCATCTACTCCAAGTACGCCGGCACCGAAATCAAGATCGACGACAAAGAGTACCTGATCTTGAGCGAGCGGGACATTCTGGCCGTCGTCGAAAAGTGAGCCCCGGCCCTAGTTTCCGGCCGGTTTGATGGGAATCAGCCGCCCCCTTCCCTGAAAGGGGCGCGGCGGCAACCAGGAGGTAGGATTTATGGCCAAGTCCATTGCCTTTGACGAACGGGCCCGCCGGGCCTTGGAGCGGGGCATCAACCAGGTGGCCAACACCGTCAAGGTCACCTTGGGCCCCAAGGGCCGCAACGTAGTGCTGGAGAAGAAGTTCGGCCCGCCCACCATCACCAACGACGGGGTAACCATCGCCCGCGACATCGAACTCCAGGATCCTTATGAGAACATGGGCGCCAAGCTCCTCACCGAAGTGGCCACCAAGACCAACGACGTGGCCGGCGACGGCACCACCTCCGCCATCGTCCTGGCCCAGGCCATGGTGCGGGAGGGCCTAAAGAACGTAGCCGCCGGCGCCAACCCCATGGCCCTGAAGCGGGGCATGGAAAAGGGCGTGCGGGTGGCCGTGGAGGAGATGGGCCGCCTGGCCAAGACCGTGGAGGGGCGCGGCGCCATTGCCCACGTAGCCTCCATCTCGGCCAACGACCCCGACATCGGCGAGATGATTGCCGACGCCATGGAGAAGGTGGGCAAGGACGGCGTCGTCACCATCGAGGAATCCAAGACCCTCGATACGGTAGTCGACGTGGTCGAGGGCATGCAGTTTGACCGGGGCTACCTGTCCCCCTATTTCGTCACCGACGCCGACACCATGGAAGCCGTGCTGGAGGAGCCCTTCATCCTCATCACCGACCGGAAGATTTCCGCCGTCAACGACCTGCTCCCCCTGCTGCAGAAGGTCGTTGAACGGGGCAAGCCCCTGCTGATCATCGCCGAGGATGTGGACGGCGAGGCCCTGGCCACCTTGGTGCTGAACAAGCTGCGGGGCACCCTCCAGGTAGCCGCCGTCAAGGCGCCCGGCTTCGGCGACCGGCGGAAGGCCATGCTGGAGGACATCGCCATTTTGACCGGCGGCCAGGTGGTCAGCGAGGATCTGGGCATCAAGCTTGAAAACGTCAGCGCCGATATGTTCGGCCAGGCCCAGAAGGTGGTGGTGACCAAGGACGACACCACCATCGTGGAGGGCCGCGGCAGCAGCGACCAGATCAAGGCCCGGATCAACGTCATCAAGCGCCAGATTGACGAAACCACCTCCGACTTCGACCGGGAGAAGCTGCAGGAGCGCCTGGCCAAGCTGGCCGGCGGCGTGGCCGTCATCAAGGTGGGCGCCGCCACCGAGGTGGAGCTGAAGGAGAAGAAGTACCGCATCGAAGACGCCCTCAACGCCACCCGGGCCGCCGTGGAGGAAGGCATCGTCCCCGGCGGCGGCGTCAGCTACCTGCGGGCTGCGGCCGCCCTCGACAAGGTCCAGGTGGACCACCCCGACGAGGCTACCGGTGTGGAGATCCTGCGCCGGGCCTTGGAGGAGCCGGTGCGGCAGATCGCCAACAACGCCGGCCAGGAAGGCTCCGTAGTGGTGGAGAAGGTCAAGAGCCTCCCCCTGACCCAGGGCTTCGACGCCGTGTCGGGCGAGTACGTGGATATGTTCGAAAAGGGCATCGTCGACCCCACCAAGGTGAGCCGCTCCGCCCTCCAGAACGCGGCGTCGGTGGCGGCCATGGTGTTGACCACCGAGTCCCTGGTGGCCGACCTGCCTGAGAAGGAAGACAAGGACAAGGCGCCCGGCATGGGTGACATGGGCGGCATGGACTTCTAAGCATCCTGCCGTCCCGGCATCGGAAGAGGCCCATTACGCCGGCCCCCGGCGGTCCCCTTGGGGGACTGCCGGGGGCTTTGTCATTCCTTATGGTGTATAGTATCCACGAAGATTCCGGCACGGTCCGGCGGGCCCCGGGATCATGCCCCCGCGGCCCCCGGGTGCTGGGAGGGATGCTTCCTTTGACTGGCGATTACATCGATCACGTTCTCCTGTCGGAAGAGGTCATCGCCGCCAGGGTCAAGGAACTGGCGGAGACCATTTCCCAAGACTATGCCGGCCTGAGCGTGGGCAACGAACTCATCTGCGTCGGCATCTTGAAGGGCGCCGTCATCTTCCTGGCCGACCTGGCCCGGTCCATAACGGTGCCCGTCACCTTCGACTTCATGGCCGTGTCCAGCTACGGCGCCGCCACCCGCCACTCGGGCGTGGTGCGCATTTTGAAAGACCTGGACCTGTCCATCGCCGGCCGCCACGTCCTCATCGTGGAGGACATCATCGACACCGGGCTCACCTTGCGCTACTTGTACGACCATCTCTTGAGCCGGGGCCCCCGCAGCCTGCGGGTGTGCGTGCTCCTGGACAAGATCGACCGGCGGGAGGTGGAGGCCCCCGTCCACTACCGGGGCTTCACCATCCCCGACGCCTTCGTGGTGGGGTACGGTCTGGACTGGGACGAGCACTTCCGCAACCTGCCCCATGTGGCGGTGCTGAAGGAATCGGCCACGGGCGCCGCCGGCCGGGACGACGACGGCGGGGGAGCGTAGCATGTTCCGTTCCCGGGACGAAGCCATCATCGTGGTGGATGGCGGCACCGGCGCGGGCCACCGCCTGGTGCGGCAAATTCGCAGCTTGGGCGTTTACTGTGAACTGCAGCCCCCCGGCACCGCGCCCAAGGGCTGGGATCTGCCCGCGGTGCGGGGCGTGGTGTTGACGACCCATCAGGACCCTGCTTCGGGATTGGCGGAACTGCCCGTCCTGGCGGCCGGCAGCGAGCCCGTGGCCGAAGACCGGCTGCGGGATTTCTTGTTCCGGGAGTGCGGCTGTCGGGGCGGCTGGTCGCCGGCGGCCCAGGTGGACCAGGCGGTGCAGGCCATTCGGGACAAGGTGGGCGACGGCACCGTGGTGGCCGGCCTCAGCGGGGGCGTGGACTCCATGGTGGCGGCGGCATTGGTCCACCGGGCCATCGGCCGGCGCCTGGTGTGCCTGTTCGTGGACCACGGCCTCCTGCGGGAGGGCGAGGCCCGGGAAGTGCCCCAATCCTTCAGCAGCTTCGGCTGGAACGTAGTCACGGTGGATGCGGGGGAGCGGTTCCTGGCGGCCCTGGCCGGGGTGGCCGACCCCGAAGAAAAGCGGCGCCGCATCGGGGCTGAATTCATCGCCGTCTTCGAAGAGGAGGCCCGGCGCCTGGGCCACATGGATTTCCTTCTCCAGGGCACCCTCTACACCGATGTCTTGGAAAGCGGGCTCCTGTCGGGGAAAGCCCTCAAGACCCACCACAACGTGGGGCTGCCCGAGCGGATGGAATTGGACCTGCTGGAGCCCCTGCGCTATTTGTTCAAGGACGAGGTGCGGGATGTGGGCGTCGCCCTGGGGCTGCCGCCGGAACTCATCTGGCGCCAGCCCTTCCCCGGCCCCGGGCTGGCCATCCGGGTGCTGGGAGAGGTAACGCCGCAGCGCCTGGCCGTCCTGCGCCGGGCCGATGCCATCCTCCGGGAGGAGATCCGGCAGGCGGGGCTGGACCGGGACATCTGGCAGTATTTCGCCGTCTTGACGGGCGCCCGGGCCGTGGGCACCGACGACGGCCGCCGGGTGTACGGCGAGGCCCTGGTGCTGCGGGCCGTAACCGGCCAGGATGCCGTCACCGCCGGGTGGGCCCGCCTGCCCCACGACCTGCTGGCCCGGCTGTCGGACCGCATCCTGCGGGAAGTGCCCGGCATCACCCGGGTGGCCTATGATATTACCGCCAAGCCCCCCGGCACCATCGAATGGGAATGAAACGGAGGACCGCCAGTGTTGCAGGCAGTGGCCGACGTAATCCGCCGGCTGAATGCCCAGGTACCCATCTTCTACAAGGTGTTGGTGGCCAACGTGGCCTTGATCGCCGGCACCGCCCTGGCATCGGCCTGGGTCATCGTTCGGGAGCCGGCGCCCGATCTGGCCGGCGCCTACACCGGCTCCACCGTCATCCTGGCCGCGGCCATCAGCGCCAGTCTCCTCATCAACTACCTGCTGATGCGGGTGGCCTTCCACCCCTTGTTCCTGCTGCGGGAAACCATGGAGGAAATCCGCCGCGGTGACCGGGAAAAGCGGGCGCCGGAGATCAGCGGCGACCCCGATGTGGCGGAACTGGCCGCCACCTTGAACCAGATGCTGGACGAACTGGCCCGGCACCAGCGCAGCGTGGCCTCCCAGATCCTGCGGGCCCTGGAGGACGAGCGGAAGCGCTTCGCCCGGGAACTCCACGACGAGACGAGCCAGGCCTTGACCAACCTGGTCATCCGGCTGGACCTGATCAAGGACTCCCTGGCCGGCTCCCCCAACCACGCCCAACTGGCGGAGGAGATCGGCCGCATCCGGGACATGGCCGCCGACGCCCTGACGGAAACCCGGCGCATCACCTTCGACATGCGCCCCACCATCCTGGACGATCTGGGCCTCGTCCCCGCCTTGCGCTGGTATGTTAAACATAAATTGGACCCCTTGGGCATCCACGTGGAGATGGACGTAGAAGGCTTCCAGGGCCGGCTGCCCGACGAAGTGGAAACGGCCTTGTTCCGCATCGTGCAAGAAGCCCTGACCAATGTGCAGAAGCACGCCCGGGCCCGCAGCGTGACGGTGACCATGCGGGAGACGGAAGAGTCCCTGACGGCGGAAATCACCGACGACGGTGTCGGCTTCTCCTTGCTGGAGCTGGAGAAGGCCGACGCCAACGGGCGGGGCATGGGGCTCTTCGGCATGCGGGAAAGGGCCGAACTGGTGGGCGGCCGCCTGACGGTAGCATCCATCCGCGGCCGGGGCACCACCGTCAAGGTGGTGATTCCCCGCACCGTGGCCAACCTATGAGGGGAGGGGTGCAGATGGCTGAAGAGCGCATCAGGGTGCTGCTGGTGGACGACCACAGCATATTGCGCCAGGGGATCCGCTCCCTGCTGGAGCGGGAGGACGATGTGGAAGTGGTGGGCGAAGCCGCCGACGGGGAAGAGGCCGTGGCCATGGTGGCCGAACTGCGGCCCGACGTGGTGCTGATGGACATCGGCATGCCCCGCATGAACGGCATCGAGGCCACCCGCAAGATCCGCAAGGACTTCCCCGAGACCAAGGTGCTCATCCTGAGCATGCACGATGACGAGGAATACGTGGCACCGCTGATGCAGGCCGGCGCGGCGGGCTACGTGCTGAAGCGGTCGGCGGCCTCGGAGTTGAAGACCGCCCTGCGGGCCGTCCATCAGGGCCACACCATTCTCCACCCCGAGGTGGCCCGGATGGCCTTCCACGGCCGGGGCGCCGGGGAGAAGCGGGAAGATTACGACGGCCTGACGGAGCGGGAGATCGAAGTGCTGAAGCTGGTGGCCGACGGCCTCACCAACCAGCAGATCGCCGACCGCCTGTTCATCAGCATCAAGACGGTGCAGGCCCACCGGGCCAACATCATGGAGAAGCTGCAGCTCCACGATGCGGTGCAGTTGACCAAGTACGCCATCCGCAAGGGGCTCGTCACCCTGGACTAGCCCCCGGAGCCGGAGAAAAATACGAACATTGTCCGGGGATCCGACCGTTTTCGTTTGCCCGTTGCCCGGCCATAGCCCATGTGGCATGATGTCGGTACAGACATTCCAGGGAAAAGCGCGAACATTACCGGAGGTGGTACCGTGACACCCGCCCAGGGCGACGGCCTCCCCGGGCCTCTGGTGGCCGTACTGGCCGGCAGTGCCTCCGATGCCCCGGTGGTCGCCAAGGTCACCACTACACTAGACCAACTGGCCATTCCCTACGAAGTCACCGTCGCTTCCGCCCACCGCACCCCCGACACCGTAGCCCAATTCGCCCGTACAGCCCATGAACGGGGCATAGCCGTCATCATCGCCTTGGCGGGGGGCTCCGCCCACCTGGCCGGCGTCATCGCCGCCTACACCCACCTGCCGGTGATCGGCGTGCCCGTGAAAGCCTGGGCCACCGACGGCCTGGACGCCCTCCTGGCCACGGTGCAGATGCCCAGCGGCGTGCCCGTGGCCACGGTAGCCATCGACGGGGGCGCCAACGCCGCCTTCCTGGCGGCCCGCATCCTGGCCCTGCGCTACCCGGAACTGGTGCCCCGCCTGGCGGCCCACCGGGAGCAGATGGCGGCCCAGGTGGCCGCCGCCGGCGATGAACTGCGCCGCCGGCTTGCCGGGGCGGGCAGCCCCCAAGAAACCGCCGGCAGCGGTGAGAGCCCATGATTCCCCGTTATTCCCGCCCCGCCATGGCCGCCCTGTGGAGCAACCAGGCCAAGTACCGCCGCTGGCTGGAAGTGGAGCTGCTGGCCTGCGAGGCCTTCGCCCGGTTGGGGCACGTACCCCCTGAAGCGGTGGAAGACTTGAAGGCCCGCCGGCCGGAATATTTCGACGAAGACCGCATCAACGCCATCGAAGCCGAAGTTCACCACGACGTCATAGCCTTCACCACCTGGCTGGGGGAGGTCATGGGGCCCAACGCCCGCTGGATCCACTACGGCCTCACCTCCTACGACGTGGTGGACACCGCCCTGTCCCTGGCCCTAAGGGAAGCGGTGGACATGTTGCTGGAAGGCTTGGACCGCCTGCGGGAGGTTCTGGCCGCCGCCGCCCGGGAGCACCGGGACACCATCATGGTGGGCCGCACCCACGGCGTCCACGCCGAGCCCATTTCCTTCGGCTTCAAGCTGGCCTTGTGGTATGCCGAGGCCGGCCGCAACCGGGAGCGGCTGGTCCGGGCCCGGGAGACCATCAGCGTGGGCCGCCTGTCGGGGGCCGTGGGCACCTTCGCCACCGTGGACCCCCGGGTGGAAGAGTACGTCTGCCGGGCCTTGGGCCTGGAGCCCGCGGGGGTGTCCACCCAGGTGCTGCAGCGGGACCGGCACGCCGAATTGATGGCCGCCCTGGCCATTTTGGCCGGCAGCCTGGAGACCATGGCCGTGGAAATCCGCCACCTGCAGAAGACGGAAACCCGGGAGGTGGAGGAGCCTTTCCGGGCGGGCCAAAAGGGCTCCTCGGCCATGCCCCACAAGCGCAATCCCGTTTTGTGCGAGCGCATCAGCGGCCTGGCCCGGGTGGTGCGGGGCAACGCCCTGGCGGCCTTGGAGAACCAGCCCTTGTGGCACGAGCGGGACATTTCCCACTCGTCGGTGGAGCGCATCATCCTGCCCGACACCACCATCCTGCTGGACTACATGCTCCACCTGATGACCGTAGTTTTGGAAGGCATGCACGTGTACCCCCAGGCCATGGCCGCCAACTTGGAGCGGACCGGCGGCTTGATCTACTCCCAGGCTTTGATGCTGGCTCTGGTGGACGCCGGCCTCAGCCGGGAGGAAGCCTACGGCATCGTCCAGGGCCTGGCCATGGACGCCTGGGAAGGGCGGGGCCGGTTCCCGGACCTGGTCATGCAGGATCCCCGCATCCGGGACAAGCTGACGGAGGAGCAGATCCGGGAATGCTTCGATCCGGCCCGGGCCTTGCGCCACATGGACCACATTTACCGCCGGGCGGGCTTGTGACCGCCGCCTATCTGCCGGGGAGGGGGAGGGCCCATGGATAGACAATCGCCGCCGGACGCCGGCGCCAGGCCGAAGCTGCGGGAAGACGAGGCGAAGATCGTTTACGGCACGGCCCGGCCCGATCGCTGTTTGATTCATTTCAAGGAAGAGGCCGGCAACGAGATTTCCGCCCGCCTGTTTCAAGTTTTGACGGAAGCCGGCATACCCAACCACTTCATCGCCCGGGTGAACCCCCGGGAGATGCTGGTCCAGGGGACAGCCCCCATCCCCCTGGCGGTGCTGGTGCGGAACGCCGCGGAAGAGCCCTGGGCCCGGCGCCTGGGCCTGACCCCCGGCTCCACCCTGCCCCGGCCCGTGGTGGAGCTTTATTACCGGGGGGACGAGTCCCAGGAGGTTCTGGTCAACCACCATCATGTGCAGGTGCTGGGGCTGGCCGGCCCCGACGAAGTGGAGCGGCTGGAGCAGGTGGCCCTGGCCGTCAACGATGTGCTGGGCTCATTCCTTAAGGAAAGGGGCCTGGACCTGATCCACCTGCGTTTGGAGTTCGGCCGCACGGAAGACGGCGCCCTCCTCCTGGCCGGCGAGCTCTCGCCCCGGACCCTCCGGCTGGCCCTCGCCGAGCAGCAGGCCCAGCCGGGGTGGCAGGAAGTTTACGACCGGGTGGCGGCCCACCGGGAGCCCTGGCAGGCCGTGGGCCTGACCCGGGAGGAATACGACGATTTGGTCCAGGGGCTGGGCCGGGCCCCCAACCAGTTGGAATTAGAAATGGTAGGAGCCATGTGGTCGGAGCACTGCTCCTACAAGAGCACCCGCATCCACCTGGCCCGGCTGCCCCGGGAAGGGCCCCAGGTGCTCCTGGGCCCCGGGGAGAACGCCGGCGTGGTGGACCTGGGCGGCCCCGTGGCCGTGGCCCTGCGCTGTGAAAGCCACAACCATCCTTCCAGCCTGGATCCCCACCGGGGCGCCGCCACCGGCGCCGGGGGCATCGTCCGGGACATCCTGGCCGTGGGCTCCCGGCCGGCCCTCCTGGCGGGGGCCCTGCGGGTAGGCCCCCTGGAGGAAGGCAACAACCAAGACATCCTGCTGGGGGCGGCCGAGGGCATGGCCGACTACGCTGCCGGCACCGGCATCGCCACCTTCACCGCCAGCGTCTTTTCCGGCGAGGGGTACCGCCCCGCGCCCCTGGTCAACGTGCTGGCGGCCGGCTTCGTGGACCGGGACCGGGTGTTCCGGGGCCGGGCAGAAGGGGTGGGCAACCCCATTTACCTGGTGGGCGCCCGCACGGGGCCCGACGGGGTGCGGGCGGCCAGCGCCTCGTCCCGGGGCTTGGACGACGAGGTCATCCCCCCCACCACGGTGCCTGCCGCCAACCCCCAGTTGAAGCGCCGCCTGGTGGAGGCCTGCCTGGCCATGATGGAGGCGGACCTGCTGGTGGGCGTCAACGACCTGGGCGCGGCGGGCATCACCTCGGCGGCCTCGGAGACGGCCGGGCGGGCCGGCCAGGGCGTGGACCTGGACCTGGACCTGGTGCCCTGCCGGGAGCCCCGCCTCAGCCCCCACGAGATCATGCTTTCGGAAACCCAGGAGCGGATGCTGCTCATCGTCAAGGCGGGCAAGGAGTCCCAGGTGGAGCAAATCCTGACCCAGTGGAACGTGCCCGGGGCCTGCATCGGCCGGGTGGCCGACCACGGCCTGGTGCGGGTGACCATGGGCGATGTGGAACTGGCGGCCCTGCCGGCCACCATTCTGACGGAGGGGGCGCCGGCCTACCGGCGGCCTGTGGCGGAGCCCGCCGACCTGGCCCGGCGCTGGGAGCCTGCCCCCGCCGGCGGGGAGGCCGCCGCCGGAGCCGGCTCCACCGACTATGACGAAGCCCTGGTGGATTTGCTGGCGGGCCCCAACCTGACGGAAGCCCATTGGCTGGGCGGCAAGCACGACGACAACACCTTGCTGGCCACGGGAGCGGCGGCGGTGCCGGTGCCCGGGACGGGCCAGCATCTGGTGGTGGCCCTGGCGGGCAACGGCCGGCTGACGTGGCTGGATCCCCGGCGGGGCGCCGCCGCCGCCGTGGCCGAGGCGGGCCGGCGGGTGGCCTGCACCGGGGCCAAGCCCTTGGGGCTGACCAACTGCCTCAACCTGGGCAGCCCCGAAGATCCCGCCATCATGTGGGAATTCACCGAGATCATCGAAGGCATGGGCGCCGCCGCCCGCAGCCTGGACGTGCCGGTGACGGGCGGCAACGTGAGCCTTTACAACGAACGGGGCGGCCAAGGCGTCTACCCCACCCCGGTGGTGGGGGTGGTGGGGGTTCTCCCGCCGGGACGGCCGGTGCTGGGCCCCGGCTGGCTGGCCGCGGGCCATGCGGTGCTCGTCTTGGGGCCCTTGGCCGGCGACCTGGCAGGCAGCGAGTACCTGGCCGTCCGCTACGGCCGGGTGCAGGGCCGCCCGCCCCAAGTGGATTCGGATTTGGAAGCCCGCCTGTGGGCCTTGCTCCAGCAGCTGCACAGCGACGGGCTGCTGGCTTCGGCCGCCGGCATAGACCTGGGCGGCCTGGCCGCCGCCCTGGCCCGGGCCTGCCGCACCGCCGCCGGCGGGCCTTTGGGGGTGCAGGTGGACCTGTCCCCGGACCAGTGGGACGGCGACGCCGAAGCCCTGCTCTTCGGCGAAGGGCCCTCCCGGGTGCTGGTGAGCACGCCGCCGGCGGCGGCGGATCAAGTGCTGGCGGCCGCCCGGTCGGCGGGTGTCCCGGCTGCGGTGCTGGGCGCCGCCGGCGGCGGGCGGTTGGCCGTAACCGTGGCGGGCCGCTCCTTGTTGTCCACTCCTGTCGATCACCTGCCCGAGCCGGGCCGGGGAGTCAAGCCGCCATGGGCGCCCCGGCAGTGAGGCCGCCGGCGGGAGGGTCGGGGAGCGCCCGGTCGGGCTCCGGCGGGGGCGCCGCCGGGGACCACTCGGGCCTGTTCGCCGTCTTCGGGCATCCCGAAGGGGTTCACATTGCCTACCAAGGCTTGTTCGCCCTCCAGCACCGGGGGCAGCAAAGGACGGGCATGGCCGCCTGGGGTCCCGGGGATGACCAGTTCGCCCGGCTGGGAGGCAGGGGCCTGGTCACCGACGTGTTCTCCGGGGAGGAGCTGGCCGACCTGGCCTTAGGTCCCCGGGGAGCCCGCACCATCGTCCTGGGCCACGTCCAGCAGTCCACGGAGCCGGCGGACCGGCAGCCCCTGGTGGTCCGGTGCCGGGACAGCCACCTGGCCGTGGCCATCAACGGCGCCTTGGCCGGGGCCGATGCCCTGCGGCAGCGGCTGGAGGCCCAAGGGGCCGTCTTCCGCTCCGGCGACGCCGCGGAAATCCTGGCCCACCTGGCGGCCCGGGCTCCGGGCGACGGCTGGCCCCAAGCCCTGGGCCACTCCCTCACCCAAGTGGACGGGGGCATGGCCGCCGTCTACGCCACCCCCCAAGGCATCCTCGGCTTTCGCGATCGCCACGGCATCCGGCCTTTGGTGCTGGGCCGCCTGGACCAGGCTTACCTGCTGGCCTCGGAAAGCTGCGCCTTTGATGCCGTGGGCGGCGACACCCTCCAGGAAGTGCCCGCGGGCCACTGGGTTTGGATCGATGACCAGGGGCTGCAGTGGGGGCGGCTGCCCTCCCTGGAAAACACCCCCCAGGCTTTCTGCGTTTTCGAATTGATTTACCTGGCCCGGGCCGACAGCCTCTTCGGCGGCCGCTCCACCTATGCCATCCGCCAGGCCTTGGGCCGGCAGCTGGCCCAGGAGCACGTGGTGGACGCTGACGTGGTCCTGGGGGTGCCCGACGCCAGCCTGCCCGCGGCCATGGGCTACAGCGCCGCTACCGGCATCCCCTTCGAACTGGGCTTGGTGAAGAACCGGTATGTGGGGCGCACCTTCATCGGACCCCGGGGCCGCTACGTGCCCGCCGGGGTGCGCTGGCGGCTGAACCCCATCCGGGACGTGGTGGCCGGACGGCGGGTGGTGCTGGTGGATGACTCCATCGTCCGGGGCAGCACCATCCGGCCCTTGGTCAACGCCGTCCGCCAGGCGGGGGCCGCCCAAGTCCACCTGTGCATCACCTCGCCCCCCTTCCGCCACCCGTGCCCCTTCGGCGTGGACATCGGCCGCCGGGGCGAGTTGATGGCGGCCGGCCGGGATGTGGAGGAAATGCGGCGCCTGGTGGGAGCCGACAGTTTGTACTTTCTTTCCTTGAAAGGAATGTTGGCCGTTACCGGCCAAGACGAAAATGCCTATTGTCACGGCTGCTTCACCGGCCGCTTCCCCCCGGTGGGGGAGCAGGGGCCGGCAGCCGGCGACGGGAACCGGGAAGGAGATCGGGACCCCCATGACTGAAAGCCGGGGCGACGACGCCCGCCGGCCCGTGACCTACCGGGCCGCCGGCGTCGACATCGATGCCGCCGAAAGCTTGGTGGGACGGTTCCGGGCCCTGGCGGCCTCCACCGCCCGGCCCGAGGTGGTGTCCGGGGTGGGGGGCTTTGCCGGCATGTTCCGGGTGCCGGGGGCCCAGCCGGAAACCATCCTGCTGGCGGCGGCCGACGGGGTGGGCACCAAGCTGCTCCTGGCCCGGGAAGCCGGGCGGCTGGAGGGGGCCGGCCGGGACTTGGTGGCCATGAATGTGAACGACATTTTGGTGTACGGGGCCGAGCCCTGGTTCTTCCTGGACTACCTGGCCATGGGCAGGCTCCGGCCGGACCAGGCGGAAGCGGTGGTGTCGGGCATCGCCGCCGCCTGCCGGGAGGCCGGCTGCGCCCTGCTGGGGGGCGAGACGGCGGAGCTGCCCGGCATGATGGGCCCCGACGACATGGAATTGGCGGGCTTCGCCGTGGGCGGGGTGGCCGCCGGGGACTTGATTGACGGCCGGTCGGTGGAGCCGGGGGACGTCATCGTGGGCTTGGCTTCCTCGGGCCTCCACAGCAACGGCTTTTCCCTGGCCCGGCGGGTGCTGCTGGCGGGGACCGGCTGGACTTTAGCCACGGAGATCGATGAACTGGAGGCGCCGTTGGGCACAGTGCTGCTGGAGCCCACCCGCCTTTACACGGGCGCCGTCAAAGCCGCCCGGGGCCGTTTTTCCCTGCGGGCCATGGCCCATATCACCGGCGGCGGCCTTACGGACAACGTGGCCCGCACCCTGCCCCCGGGGACCAGGGCCCGGCTCCACGCCGGGTCGTGGCCGGAGCCGCCTGTCTTCCGGCTGATCCGGCGCCTGGGTCCCGTGGAGGAAGAAGAAATGCGCCGCACCTTCAATTTGGGCATCGGCTTCACCGTGGTGGTGCCGGCAGCCCAAGCCCAAGAATTTTGTGCCGCCATGGCGCCCCTGACGGGAGGCGCCTGGCCCATCGGCGTCGTAGAGGAGGCGCCGCCCGACAGCAAGCCGGAGGTGATTTGGTCATGAACACGGCCGGTGCCCAGCGGGAGGAGGGCAGCGCCCCCGATTCAGGCCGGCCTGCCCGGGAACCGGTGCGGGTGGCCGTCCTGGCCTCGGGCCGGGGCAGCAACATGGAGGCGGTCCTGGCCGCCCAGGCCCGGGGAGACCTGGGGGCGGAAGTAGTTCTGGTGGTATCCGACAAGGGGGATGCGCCGGCATTGGAAAAAGCCCGGGCCGCCGGCGTGCCGGCCTTGTGGCTGGATCCCGGCCCCTGGCCCACCCGGGCCGACTATGATCGCCAGCTGCGGGACGTGCTGGTGGCCCACCGGGTGGAACTGGTGGTGCTGGCCGGCTTCATGCGGCTGCTGAGCGCCCCCATGGTGGACGCCTTTCCCAACCGGATCATCAACGTTCATCCCTCGCTGCTGCCCGCCTTCCCCGGTCTGCAGGCTCCTACCCAGGCCTTGGACTGGGGCGTCAAGGTGAGCGGCTGCACCGTTCATTTCGTCGATTACGGCATGGACACCGGGCCCATCATCCTGCAGGAGGCGGTGCCGGTCTTGCCCGAAGACGACCCCGGCACCCTTCATCGCCGCATCCAGGCGGTGGAGCACCGGCTCCTGCCCGAGGCCATCCGGCTGTACGCCCAGGGACGCCTCCGGGTTGAAGGGCGGCGGGTCCATGTGGCACCCCCGGTGCCGGAGGAGGCAGAAGCATAAAGATGACCGCTAACGATGCCGGCGCCGGCCGGGTCCGGCGGGCCCTGCTGAGCGTGGCGGACAAACGGGGAATCGAAGATTTGGGCCGCGCCCTGGCGGCGGCCGGGTTTGAATTGGTTTCCACCGGCGGGACCCTGGCGGCGTTGGCTGCCGCCGGCCTGCAGGTGGTGCCCGTGGACCAACTGACGGGCTTTCCCGCAATGCTGGGAGGCCGGGTCAAGACCTTGCACCCCGCCGTCCACGGCGCCATCCTGGGGCGGCGGGACCGGGAAGAGGACATGGCCGACTGGGCCCGCCACGGCCTGCAGGCCATCGATTTGGTGGCCGTCAACCTGTATCCCTTCGAGACGGCCTGGCACGGCGGCGCCCAGGGCATGGACCTGCTGGAGCAGATCGACATCGGCGGCCCCGCCATGATCAGGGCGGCGGCCAAGAACTGGCCCTGGGTCACGGTGGTGGTGGACCCCGACGACTATCCGGCCGTCATCCAGGCCCTGCAGGAAGGAGGGGCCGGCGGTATTTCCGAGGAACTCCGCCGCCGCCTGGCGGCCCGGGCCTTCGCCCACACCGCCTACTACGACGCTGTGGTGGCGGCGGCCCTGGGCCAGGAAGCGGGGGAGACGGGTGAGGCCGGGGTGGAGCCCCCCCAGCGGCTGGTGCTGCCCCTCCGGCGGACAGCGGGCCTGCGCTACGGCGAGAACCCCCACCAGAAGGCGGCGGTCTACCGGGACGCCGCCATACCCCCCACGGCCCCGGGCTGGCAGTTGGGGCTGCCCGCCGCCCGGCAGCTGCAGGGCAAGGAGTTGTCCTTCAACAACCTGCAGGATGCCGAGGCCGCCTGGCGCCTGGTGAGCACCCTGGTGCCGCCGGCGGCGGTGGCGGTGAAGCACACCATCCCCTGCGGCGCCGCCTGCGGCCCCGACCCGGCCGAGGCCTTCCGCCGCGCCCGGGACGCCGATCCCGTTTCCATCTTCGGCGGCATCGTGGCCTTGAACCGGGTCATCGACGAGGAGACGGCCCGGCTGCTGGCGGACATCTTCCTGGAAGTAGTGCTGGCGCCGGGAGTTTCCCCTGAAGCCCAGGAGATCCTGGCGGGACGGGCCAACCTGCGGGTGTTGACCATGCCCCTGCCGCCGGCTGCGTCGGGTGATGACGGGGGTTCGGGCCAAGGGCCCGCGGGCGCTGGGCCCGTGGGCGGCGGCGCCTCCACGGGACCCGTGGGCGTGGGCCTGGCCGGCTGGGACGTGCGCCGCATCCAAGGGGGTGTGCTCCTCCAGGACGAGGATGACCTGCCCGTCCAGCCGGACCAGTGGCGGGTGGCGACCAAGGCCCAGCCCCCGGCGGAGGCGTGGGACGACATGCTCTTCGCCTGGCATCTGGTGCGCCACCTGCCTTCCAATGCCATCGTCCTGGTGAAGGACCAGCGGGCCGTGGGCATCGGCGCCGCCCGCACCAGCCGCGTGGATGCGGTGCGCCAGGCGGTGGCCCAGGCGGGCGAGGCGGCCCAAGGGGCCGTCATGGCTTCCGACGCCTTCTTCCCTTTCCCCGACGGGGTGGAGGTGGCCGCCGAGGGGGGAGTGAAGGTGGTGGTGCAGCCCGGCGGCTCCATCCGCGACCAGGAGGTGGTGGATGCCTGCGACCGCCTGGGTGTGGCCATGTTGATGACTGGGGTTCGGCATTTCCGTCATTGACCTTTTCGTAAGGGTGGGATGCATTCATGCGGGTAATGGTGATCGGCAGCGGCGGCCGTGAGCACACCATGGTGGAGACCTTGCTGGCTTCGCCCTCGGTGACCGAAATTTTCGCCCTGCCCGGCAGTGACGCCATCGGCAAGCGGGCCACGTGCCTCCCCGGCGACCCGTTGTCGCCTGCCGACGTGGTGGCTGCGGCCCAGGCCAACAAGGTGGACCTGGTTTTGGTGGGCCCCGAGGCGCCCTTGGCCGCCGGCGTGGTGGACGGACTGCAGGAGGCGGGCATACCGGCCTTCGGCCCCACCAAGCAGGCCTCCCGGCTGGAGTGGAGCAAGGCCTACGCCAAGTCGTTCATGGAGCGCCACGGCATTCCGACGGCCCCCGGCAAGGTGTTCGACGACCCCGCCGAAGCCGAAGACTACATCCGCTCCCGGGGCGGCCCCATCGTGGTCAAGGCCGACGGCCTGGCCGCCGGCAAGGGTGTGGTGGTGGCGGCCGACACGGAAACGGCCCTGGAGGCGGTGGATGCCATGATGCGCCGGGGCCGGTTTGGCGAGTCGGGCCGGCGGGTGGTCATCGAGGAGCGGCTGCAGGGTCCTGAAGTCACCCTCCTGGCCTTTACCGACGGCGAGACGGTGCGCCTCTGCCCCGCTTCCCAGGACCACAAGGCCCTGTACGACGGGGGCGAGGGGCCCAACACCGGCGGCATGGGCGCCTACTCCCCGGTGCCCTTCCTGGATCCCGACCTGGTGAGCCGCCTGGAGAAGGACGTGCTGCAGCGGACGGTGGCGGGCATGGCCGCCGAGGGCATTCCTTTCCGGGGCGTGCTGTACGCCGGCATGATGCTGACGGAGGACGGCCCTTACGTGCTGGAGTTCAACTGCCGCTTGGGAGATCCCGAGGCCCAGGTCATCCTCCCCTGCCTGGAAAGCGATTTCGCCGCCTTGGCCTTGGCCTGCGCCCAGGGCAATCTGGCCCAGCAGCCTTGGGTGTGGCGGGATGAGGCGGCCGTATGCGTGGTCCTGGCGGCCCACGGCTATCCCGGGGAGCCCCGCAAGGGCGACGTCATCCAAGGGCTGGATGAGACGGGCCACGTGCCCGGCATGCCCAACGTGCAGGTGTTCCACGCCGGCACCCGCTGGGATTCCGACAAGGGCTGGGTCACCAACGGCGGCCGCATCTTGAACGTGGTGGCCCGGGGCCCGTCCCTGGCCGGCGCCCGGGAGACGGTCTACGCCGCCATCGAGAAGATTCATTTCGACGGCATGCACTTCCGCCGGGACATCGCCGCCGCCGCCGCCGGCTGAACCGGCCTCAAGATCCTGGCCATATGTACGTTAGGGGCCTTGCTTGGCCGTTGCGTCCAGGCAAGGCCCATTTATAGGAAATCTCGTCTATTTTGCAAGAATCGGGCAATCGATGCAGGAATCGGAACCCAGCGACCTAATAGAAGCGATATTCGGCATTTTGGCAAAAGGGGGACAGGTTTTTCGCCATGCCGTTTATCGCCATATCCGCATACCGCTGGGTCCTGGTAGTGGGTGTTGCTTTGTCCGTCGGCCTTCTGGCCAAGGCTGCAGAGCCTTTTCTCCTTTTATGGTGGATGGACCGCATGGTGGGGCAATGCACCGCCGGGGTGGTCCGGGGGCAGTGGGCCGGGAAGAGCTCCAAGCTCCAGCGGGTCGCCCGCCTGCTCCATTACGGTGAGTTGCTGAGCCGCCGCCTGAGCTTCTCTCCTTCCCAGCTCTTGGAACTGCGCCGGGCCATCGTCATGGCGGACTGGGACCTGCCCCAGTACCGGCGGCCCGGTCCCCTGACCCAACGGGAATGGATGGCCGTCCACGCCCATCCCGAGCGTTCCGCCGCCCGCCTGGCCGGCCGGCCCGAGTTGAACGGCGTGGCCCAGGTGGTGCGCCATCATCACGAGAGATGGGACGGCAAAGGCTACCCCATGGGCCTGGCGGGCACCGACATTCCCCTCAACGCCCGCATCCTCCTATTGCTGGAGACCTTCGACAGCCTCATCACCCCCCGGCCTTACCGGGAGCCCCTCAGCCTGGACGAGGCCCTGGCGGAACTGGAGCGGTCGGCGGGCAGCCAGCTGGACCCGGCCATGACGGCCACCTTCGTGCAAATGGTGACGGACCGGCGGGATGAATTCGCCGCCCTGGCCGACGCCTGCCGCCGGCAAAACTCCGCCGAGGTGCGGGCCTGCGGCTTATCCCTCGGTCCCTTGTTTCACCCTTTCAACGGCCGGCAGGCCGCCCCGGCCCGGCTGCGCATCGATGGGGTGGCCACCATGTACCGGCTGTTCCAGGTGATCTCCAGCCCCCAGGCGGTGGATGCCGTGGCGGCCAGGGTGCTGGAAGCCGTCCACGGTGTCACCGGCTGCCCCTGCTGGATCTCCCTGCCCGCTGAGGACGGCAGCGGCCTCACCATCGTGCGCTCGGCGGGCATAGCCCCGGCGGTGCAAGGGGTGGACCAAGGCCTCCATCAAGGGGCCGCCACCGAAGCCCTGCTGGCCCGCCGGGTCATGACCACCGAATTTGCGGTGACGGCCGGCCCGGGAGAGCCCTACTTCTACTTGACGCCGGGCCGGTGGCGTCTGCTGACGGTCCCCTTGATCCACGGGGTGCGGGCCCTGGGGGTGCTGGAACTGGCCCAAAGGGGGGAGGAGGAGCCCCTCCACCCCCACCAGGAGGAACTGGTCACCCTCATCGCCGGCGCCGCAGCCCTGGCCCTGGCCAACGCCGCCAATTACGAAGAAGCCCAGCGCCACCTCCAGGAAGTGACGGCCCGGAAGCGCTTTCAAAGCATGCTCCTGGACCGGCTGGGCCGGGGCTTCATCGTGTGCGACCGGAAGGGTACGGTCACCCTCATCAACCGGGAGGCCCGGGCCCTCCTGACGGTCTTCGGGTATGAATGGGCTCGCATCAAGGACCGGCCCCTGCCCCAAGGGGGCTCCCTGGCCAGGGTGTGGGATATAATGGGAAGCATCCTCCGGGGGGACCGGGATGAAGCCCGGCGGCGGCTGCCGGTGACCTGGGAAGGGCACACCTACAAGCTGGAGCTCCGGGTCTTCTCAGTGCGGGAACCCGACGGCACCTTGGAGGCGGTGGTGGCGGGCATCCAGGATGTCACCGCCGTGGAGGCCATGGCGGCCAAGGCCCAGCGGGCGGCCAGCCTGGCCAGCCTGGGGGAGGTGGCGGCGGGCGCCGCCCACGAAATGCGCAATCCCCTGGCGGCCATCCGGGGCATGCTGCAGTGGGTTCAGGAGGATCCCTCGGCTTTGGCCGCCAGTTCCCAGTTGATCATCGATGAAACTGTGCGCCTGGAGCAGCTGCTGGAGGGTCTGGTGGGCCTGGCCCGACCCGCCGGCCGGGAGCGGCGCCGGGTGGATCTGAACGGATTGGCCCAGCAGGTCATCAAGCTGCTGTGGGCCCAGGTCCGGGGCCGGGGCATTCTGATCCACGCCATGCTGCAGCCCGACCTGCCCCCGGTGCCCGTGGACGAGAACCAAATACGCCAGGTGCTGTTCAACATCGGCTTGAATGCCGTGGAGGCTTTGGCCGGTGGTGGTGTAATTACTTTTCGGACCCACTATTCTCCCCAGACTGATATGGTGATGTTGTCGGTGGGGGATACGGGCGCGGGCATCCCGCCCGTGCACAAAAACAAGATTTTCGAGCCGTATTTCAGCTCCAAGCCCACGGGCACCGGTTTGGGCCTGCCGGTGTCCAAGGAAATCGTCGAGGCCCATGATGGTTATTTGACCGTCCATTCGGAACCGGGCAAGGGCACCTTGGTGGTGATCCACCTGCCGTGCCGGCAGGAGCGGGGTGTCCTGGTGGCCGCCCCGGACCAAGGAGGCCGGTAGGCTGCCGGCCCCATCCCTGGTCCGTGCCCGGTGGACGGGTCAGGGAGGAAAAGGTGGTTGCCGGCCGATCCTTGTGAGCATCTCCTGGACAATCTGAACGAACCCCAGCGGGAAGCCGTGCTCCACGGCCAGGGGCCCTGCCTGGTGGTGGCCGGGGCGGGCAGCGGCAAGACCCGGGTGCTGACCCGCCGCATCGCCCATCTCATCTGCCGGGGGGTCGACCCCCAGGCCATCCTGGCCATCACCTTCACCAACAAGGCCGCCGGGGAGATGCGGGAGCGGGTGGACCAACTCCTGGGCCGCCCTTCCCGGTCCATGTGGATCAGCACCTTCCACGCCGCCTGCGTGCGCATTCTCCGGGTCCACGCCGCCCGGCTGGGCTACGAGCGCTATTTCACCATCCTGGACGGCACCGACCAGCGGGCCCTCCTGAAGGACATCATCAGCCGGCTGAACTTGGATCCCCAGCGGTACCGGCCCCAGGTCATCCAAGGGGTCATCGACCGGGCCAAGACGGAACTGCTGGACCCCCAGGCCTTCGCCGCCGCGGCGGGCAATTTTTTCGAGCACCAGGCGGCCCGCATCTACCGGGCCTACCAGGAGCGGCTGGCCCGGGAAAA
The DNA here is from genome assembly GCA_035303785.1 of Sphingobacteriaceae bacterium. Classification (GTDB taxonomy): domain Bacteria; phylum Bacillota; class Sulfobacillia; order Thermaerobacterales; family RSA17; genus DATGRI01. The sequence continues at coordinate 19,767 of DATGRI010000058.1, read as the reverse complement.
CGCCGTGGACTTCGGTGATCTCATCCGCCTCACCGTCAACCTGCTGGAAGAGCACGAGGATGTGCGGGGGGCCTACGAAGACCAGTTCCAGCACGTGCTCATCGATGAGTACCAAGATACCAACATGGCCCAGTACCGGCTGCTGCGGCTCCTGGGCGGCCGGGGCAACGTCTTCGCCGTGGGGGACGCCGACCAAAGCGTTTACCGCTTCCGGGGGGCCGATTTCACCATCATCCTGCGCTTCCAGGAAGACTTCCCCGACGCCCGCATCATCCGCCTGGAGCAAAACTACCGTTCCACCCAGGCCATTTTGGACGCCGCCAACCGCCTCATCGGCCACAACACCCAGCGGCAGGCCAAGCGCCTGTGGACCGACCGGGGGCCGGGGGAGGCGGTGGTGCTGTACCGGGCCCGGGATGAAGAAGACGAGGCCGCCTTCGTGGCGGGGGAGATCCGGCGGCTGGTCCAGGAGGAAGGGCGGCCCTGGTCCGACTTCGCCCTGCTGTACCGCACCCACGCCCAGTCCCGGGCCCTGGAGGACCGGCTGGTGCTCATGGGCATGCCTTATCGCATCATCGGCGGGGTCCGGTTCTACGAGCGCAAGGAGATCAAAGACCTGCTGGCCTACCTGCGGCTCCTGGTGAACCCGTGGGACGAGTCGGCCTTCCAGCGGGCCATCGCCGAGCCCCGGCGGGGCATCGGCCCGGCGGCCATGGCCCGCCTGTACGCCTTCATGCAGGAGACGGGCCTGGATTTCGTGGCCGCCTGCGCCCGGGCCGCTGAAATCGGCGGGCTGCAGAAGAAGCAGGTGGAAGCCCTCCGGGCCTTCGGCCGGATGCTGGAGGAACTGAGTCAAATTCGCCATCAGGTGCCGGTGGCCCGCCTCCTGGCGGAACTGCTGTCCCGGTCGGGCTATGAAGGGGCCCTCCAGGCGGAAGGCTCCGCCGAGGCCCTGGGCCGGCTGGAAAACTTGAAGGAGCTTTTGACCTTGGCCCGGGTGTTCACCCTCCAGGGGTACGACGATACGCCCGAAGACTTCCTGGCGGCGGTGGCCCTGGCCGGCGACGCCGACACCGCCGGCGGCGAGGACAGTGTTTCCCTGTTGACCATGCACAGCGCCAAGGGGCTGGAGTTTCCCGTGGTGTTCCTGGTGGGCCTGGAGGAGGGGCTCTTCCCCCATGCCCGCTCCCTGGACGACGGCGACGAGTTGGAAGAAGAGCGGCGCCTCTGCTATGTGGGCGTCACCCGGGCCCAGGAGCGGCTGTACTTGACCAGCGCCTACCAGCGGATGATCTTCGGCGAGTTCCGCACGGGGGTGCCCTCCCGCTTCCTGGGGGAGATGGGGATGGAGCACATGACCGTCTTGGATCCCCATGCCCCCCCCGTCAGGCGGGAGCCCGCACCCGTCCGGAACTTTCCCCGCCGGGCGGCCATCACCCCCTGGGGCTGGAATACGGCGGCCCGGCCTGCCGCCGCCAACCATCGCCCGGTGGAGGAAGTGCCCGGCTACATTCCCGAAGTAGGCGAAGACGTGATCCATCCCCACTGGGGGCGGGGCACCGTCCTGTCCCGCTCCGGTTCGGGGGAAGATACCGAAGTGACCATTGAATTTCCCGGGGCGGGGACCAGGACCGTCCTGGTCCGCTACGCCCTGCTCCGGCCCGTGGAGGAGGTGGAGGGTTGACGGCAGTCCAAGGGCGGGCCCGGGTGCCGGCCGAGGCCGCCGAGCGGGCCGCCCAACTGAGGGAGGCCATCCGTTACCACGACTACCGCTACTACGTCTTGGACGACCCCGAGATCGACGATGCAGCCTACGACGCTATGATGCGGGAACTGCAGGCCTTGGAAGAGGCCTACCCCCAGCTGGTCACCCCCGATTCCCCCACCCAGCGGGTGGGGGGCGCACCGGCCGCCGGCTTCCAGCCCGTGGTCCATCCCCGGCCCATGCTCAGCCTGGCCAACGCCTTTTCCACGGACGAACTGCGCCAGTTTCACCGGCGGGTGCTGTCGGAGCTGGATCTGCCCGGGGACGCCCCGGTGGAGTACACCGTGGAGTTGAAGATCGACGGGGCCTCCGTGTCCATCCATTATGAGGAGGGCCTGCTGGTGCGGGCCGCCACCCGGGGCGACGGGGAAACGGGGGAGGACATCACGGCCAACATCCGCACCGTCCGGGGGGTGCCCCTGCGGCTGCGGGCGGAGGAGAGCCCGCCGCCTTTTCTGGAGGTGCGGGGAGAGGTGTACATTCCCCTGTCCCTCCTGGCAGAGTTGAACGCCCAGCGGGAAGAGGCGGGAGAGCCCCTCTTCGCCAACGCCCGCAACGCCGCCGCCGGCTCCCTGCGCCAGCTGGATCCCGCCGTCACCGCCGCCCGGCCCCTGCGCATCTTTGTCTACGGCGTGGGAGAGGCGCCCGAGGACTGGGCCGCCGGCCAAGACGAAGCTCTCACCCGGCTCCGGGCCTTGGGCCTGCCCGTCAATCCCCATCGCCGCAAATGCACCGGCATCGAAGAAGTCATCGAATGGTGCCGTCATTGGGAAGAAAACCACCACAGCCTGGATTACATGGCGGACGGCGTCGTGGTCAAGGTGGACGATTTTGAGCTGCAGCGCCGGCTGGGCCGGACTTCCCGCCATCCCCGCTGGGCCATAGCCTACAAATTTGCCGTGGAGCAGGCCCGGACCAAATTGGAGGCCATCGAAATCAGCGTGGGCCGCACCGGCGCCCTGACGCCCATCGCCCTGCTGTCGCCGGTTCTCCTGGCGGGCACCACGGTGAGCAGGGCCAGCCTCCACAATGAGGACTACGTCCGGGAGAAGGACATCCGGGTGGGCGACATGGTGGTGGTGCAGAAGGCCGGCGGCATCATCCCCGAAGTGGTGGCCGTGGACCTTGAAGCCCGGCAGGGCTCCCCCGAGCCCTTCACCATGCCCGGCCGGTGCCCCGTCTGCGGCGCCGAGGCGGTGCGCCTGGAAGGGGAGGCGGTGACCCGCTGCACCGGCGTGGCCTGCCCGGCCCAGCTGCGGGAGCGCCTGCGCCACTTCGCCTCCCGCTCCGGCATGGACATCGAAGGCTTGGGCCCTGTGGTCATCGAGGCCCTCTTGGAACGGGACCTGGTGGGCACCGTGGCGGACCTGTTCTTCCTTACAAAGGAGCAGTTGCTCACCTTGCCCCGCATGGGGGAGAAGTCGGCGGACAATTTGCTCCAGGCCATCGACGCCGCCCGGGAACGGCCCCTGCGCCGTTTGCTGCGGGCCCTGGGCATCCGCTTCGTGGGGGAACGGGTGGCCGCCATACTGGCGGAGCATTTCGGATCCTTGCACGCCCTGGCCCGGGCCGGGGAGGAGGAACTCCAGGCCATCCCCGAGGTGGGGCCCAAGATTGCCGCCAGCGTGGCCGCCTTTTTCCGCCAGGAGCAGACCCGGGAACTGCTGGCCCGGCTGCGGCAGGCGGGGGTGAAGGCGGCTATCGAAGAGGATGCGGCGCCCCGGGAGGTGGGCCCCAAGCCCCTGGAGGGATTGACCTTCGTCCTGACGGGCACCTTGCCCACCATGTCCCGCAACGAGGCTGCCGCCCTCATCGAGGCCGCCGGCGGCCGGGTGGCGGGCAGCGTCAGCCGCAGCACCCATTACGTGGTGGCGGGGGAGAAGGCGGGCAGCAAGCTGCAGCGGGCCCGGGAGCTGAACATCCCGGTGCTGGATGAGGAAGGCCTCCTGGCCATGGTGAAGGATGAGGCCGGGAATTGAAGGAGCCGGCATAAAGGGTGGCGGTGAGGTCATGGCGGCAGCCAGGCTGTTGGCAGTAAAAGACTTGTATACCCGGTTCCATACCGAGGCCGGCACCGTCAAGGCCGTGGACGGCATCTCCTTCCACGTTGATCCCGGGGAGACCCTGGGCATCGTGGGGGAGAGCGGCTGCGGCAAGACGGTCACCGCCTTGTCCCTCATGGGCCTCCTGCCCGACCCCCCGGGCTGTGTCAGCAGCGGCGCCATCCATTTTGACGGCCGGGAGTTTTCACCCCAAGGCCCGCCGGAGCGGCGGGGCCTGCGGGGCCGCGGGGCGGCCATGATCTTTCAGGAGCCCATGACCTCCTTGAACCCCGTCTACACCGTAGGCCGGCAAATCGCCCAGGTGGTCCGCCGCCACCAAGGCGGGGGACAGCGGGAAGCCCTGGGGCGGGCCGAGGAGATGCTGGCCATGGTGGGCATCAACAACCCCGGGCTGCGGGCCCGCCAGTATCCCCACGAACTGTCGGGGGGCATGCGCCAGCGGGTCATGATCGCCCTGGCCCTGGCGGCGGGCCCCAAGCTCCTCATCGCCGACGAGCCCACCACCGCCCTGGACGTGACCATCCAGGCGCAAATATTGGATCTGCTCCAGGACCTGCAGGAGCGGCTGGGGATGGCCGTCATCCTCATCACCCACGACCTGGGCGTCATCGCCCAGATGGCCCGCCGGGTGCTGGTCATGTACGCCGGCAAGGTGATGGAGGAGGCCCCCGTGGAACCCCTTTTCGCCCGGCCCCTGCACCCTTACACCAAAGGTTTGCTGGAAGCCGTCCCCCGGCTGGACATGCCCCGGGGCCAGGGCCTGGGCACCATTCCGGGGACGGTGCCCGACCCCCTGGCGGTGCCGCCGGGCTGTCCTTTCCATCCCCGCTGCTTCCTGGCCGACGAACGGTGCCGCACCCAGGAGCCTCCCCTCCAGCCGGTGGCGGGGCAGCGCCGCACCGCCTGCTGGCATTGGGAAAAGCTCCTGCCGGGCGAGGGGGCTGCCTGACGGTGGCGGCGGAGGCCTTGGTGGACGTCCGGGATGTGGTGAAGCACTTTCCCGCCGGCGGCTCCTGGTTCCGGCGGGGGCCGGGCCCCGTGCGGGCGGTGGACGGCGTCTCCTTCACCATCGGGCCCGGGGAGACCTTGGGCCTGGTGGGGGAGAGCGGCTCCGGCAAGACCACCTTGGCCCGGGTCATCCTGCGCCTCCTGGAGCCCACGGCCGGCCGGGTCTTGTTCGCCGGCCACGATCTGGGCGCCCTGCCGCCCAAGGTCTTGCGCACCTTGCGGCGGGACATGCAGATTATTTTTCAGGATCCTTTTGCCTCGCTGAACCCCCGGCACACCGCCGGGGAAATAATCGGCGAGCCCTTGCTGGTCCACGGCCTGGCCCGGGGGCGGGATTTGGACCGGCGGGTGGAATATTTGCTGGAGTTGGTGGGGTTGGACGGCGGCCACGCCCACCGGTATCCCTACGAGTTTTCCGGGGGGCAACGGCAGCGCATCGGCATCGCCAGGGCCCTGGCCCTGGAGCCGAAATTCATCGTCTGCGACGAGCCGGTGTCGGCCTTGGACGTGTCCATCCAATCCCAGGTGCTCAACCTGCTCCTGGAACTGCAGGAGCGGCTGGGCCTGACCTATTTGTTCATCAGCCACGATTTGAGCGTGGTCAAGCATGTGAGCCACCGGGTAGGGGTCATGTACTTGGGCAAATTGGTGGAGATGGCGCCGGTGGACCAACTGTTCCGGCAGCCCCGGCACCCCTACACCCAAGCCCTGCTGGGCGCGGTGCCCATTCCCGACCCGGTGGAGCAGCGTCGCCGGCCCAAGGTGGTGTTGACGGGGGAATTGCCCAACCCGGCGGATCCCCCGGCGGGGTGCCGGTTCCATCCCCGCTGCCCCGTGGCCGAAGAGATTTGCCGGCAGGTGGAGCCGCCCATGGTGGAAGCGGGCCCGGAGCACCGGGCCGCCTGCCACCTGGTCTCCCCGCCGGCGGGCAGTTGATGGTGCAGGAGGGAAACCCTTTGTCTCTATCCCAGCAGCAAGTGATGGAATTGGCCCGGACGGCCCGCCTGGCGGTGAGCCCCGAGGAGGCCGCCGCCCTGGCCGAGGAGTTGACGGGTCTTTTGGAATTGTGCCGGGAGGTTCAGGACGCCGATGTCCAGGGGGTGGAGCCCTTGGTGGAGCCCTCGGAGCGCCCCGGAGAGTTCCGCCCCGATGAAGTGCGTCCCGGCCTCACCCAGGAGGAGGCCCTGGCCAACGCCCCCGACGCCTGCGACGGTTATTTCCGGGTGCCGTCCATGATGGCCGGCGCCGAAGGGGAAGGGGGCGGCGCTTGATGGCCGGCGACATCATGACGGCCCGGGAAACGGCGGCGGCGGTGCGGGCCGGCCAGGCTTCGGCGGTGGAGATCACCAAGGCCGCCCTGGACCGCATCGGCGCCTTGGACAAGGACCTGGGGGCCTTCCTGGCGGTGGACGAAGCCGGGGCCCTGGCGGCGGCCGAGGCCGTGGACCAAAAGGTGGCCGCCGGGGAAGACCCGGGGCCCCTGGCAGGGGTGCCCGTGGCCGTCAAAGACAACTTGAGCACCAAAGGGCTGGCCACCACCGCCGGCTCCAACATTTTGAAAGGCTACATCCCTCCTTACGACGCCACGGCGGTGGCCCGGCTGCGGGCCGCGGGCGCCGTCATCGTGGGCAAGACCAATATGGATGAGATGGGCATGGGCGCCACCACCGTCAACTCAGCCTTCCAGGCGACCAAGAACCCGTGGGACCTGGACCGGGTGCCCGGGGGGTCCAGCGGCGGCTCGGCGGCGGCGGTGGCCGCCCGGCTGGTGCCCCTGTCCCTGGGCAGCGACACCGGCGGGTCGGTGCGCCAGCCCGCCGCCATGTGCGGCATCACGGGGCTGCGGCCCACCTACGGGCGCGTGTCCCGCTACGGGCTGCTGGCCTTGGCCGGCTCCATGGACACGGTGGGCCTGTTGGCCCTGGATGCCCGGGACTGCGCCCTGGCCCTGCAGGTGGTGGCGGGGCCCGACGACCGGGATGCATCGGCGGAGGCCGAACCCGTGGGAGACTGGGCCGGAATGGCCGGTGAAGCCGGCCCCAAGGGCCTGGACGGGCTGCGCATCGGCCTGCCCCGGCAGTTGTTCCAGGAGCCTGTGGACCCGGCGGTGAAGGCGGCCGTGCGGGAAGCCCTGGATCAACTGGCGGGCATGGGCGCCCAGGTGGAGGAGTGCGACCTGCCGGCCCTGACCTATTCCCTGGGCGTCTACTACGTTTTGGTCAGCGCCGAGGCCTCGTCCACCATGAGCCGGTACGACGGCGTCCGCTTCGGCCTGCGCCTGGGCGACCAGCAGGGCGTGGCGGCCTTGTACGAGCAGAGCCGGGGCGCCGGTTTGGGCCCCGAGGTGAAGCGGCGCATCCTGCTGGGTACCCATCTTCTCAGCGGGGATCAGTACGAGTCCTATTACATGCAGGCCCTGCGCCTCCGGCGGGTCATCAAGGAAGAACTGGAGCAGGCCCTGAGCCGGTACGACCTGCTGGCGGCCCCCGCGGCGCCCACCACGGCTTTCCCCTTCGATTCCTGGCGGGCCGGCACCCGGGCCGTGTACCGGGGCGACTTTGTAGCCCTGCCCGCCAGCCTGGCGGGCATCCCCGCCCTGTCCATCCCCTGCGGCTTTGTGGAAGGGATGCCCGTGGGGTTGCAACTTATGGGCCGGGCCTACGGGGAGGAAACCTTGCTCCGGGCGGCCCTGGCATACCAGGAAGCCTTTGACCACCACCGGCGGCTGCCGCCGGTGAACGCCGCCGGGGCGGGGGCCCCGACCGCCGGCACCGCCGGGGACGGCGGATCCCATGGGGGAGGTGAAGGGCAGTGAGCCTGCGGCAGGATGAAGACTTGACGACATTGCATCAGGACGGGGAAACCCCCTACGAACTGGTTATCGGCCTGGAAGTCCACGTGGAATTGAAGACCGAGAGCAAGGTGTTCTGCCCGTGCGCCACCACCTTCGGCGCCCCGCCCAACAGCCAGGTGTGCCCCGTCTGCCTGGGGCTGCCGGGGGCGGTGCCCGTCTTGAACGAAGGGGCGGTGAACCAGGCCATCAAGGCGGCCCTGGCCTTGAACTGCCGGATTGCGCCCCGGCTGACCTTCGACCGGAAGAACTATTTCTACCCCGACCTGCCCAAGGGGTACCAGATCAGCCAGTACGGCCTGCCCGTGGGCAGCGGCGGCTCCATCACCATCGAGGGGCCCGACGGGCCAAAGGTGATCCGCATCAACCGGGCCCACCTGGAGGAAGACACGGGCAAGTCCATCCACGATGCCGTGGCCGGCGGATCCCTGCTGGATTTCAACCGGGCCGGGGTGCCGCTGCTGGAGATCGTGTCGGAGCCCGACATCCGCAGCCCCGAAGAAGCCCGGGAGTACTTGACCAACCTGCGGGACATCCTGGCCTACGCCGGCGTCAGCGACGTGCGCATGGAGGAAGGCTCCCTGCGGGTGGACACCAACGTGTCGGTGCGCCCCCGGGGCAGCGACTCCATGAATCCCCCCACCGAGGTGAAGAATCTCAATTCCTTCCGCTCTGTAGTCCGGGCTCTTCAGTACGAGGGCCGGCGGCAGTGGGAGCTCCTCCAGCGGGGCGAAGCCCTGACCCGGGAAACCCGCCACTGGGATGAAAACGCCCAGGTGACCGTTCCCTCCCGGGCCAAGGACGAAGCCGAAGGCTACCGCTATCTGCCCGAGCCCGACATGCCGCCCTACATCATCACCCGGGAGCGGCTGGAAGCCTTGAAGGCCCAGCTGCCCGAGCCGCCCCAGGCCCGCCGGCGGCGCTACATGGAGGAGTTGGGCCTCAGCGCCTACGACGCGGGGGTGCTGACCGCCGAGAAGGCCCTGGCCGACTACTTCGAGGAGTGCGCCCGGCTGTTGGGCGACGCCAAGACGGTGGCCAACTGGGTGTCCACGGAAATCCTGGCCTACTTGGGGGCCAACAATTTGACGGTGGACCAATTGGCCGTGGGCCCCAAGGAACTGGCCCATCTCCTGACCATGGTCAAGGAAGGCACCTTGTCGGGCACCATGGCCAAGGAAGTCCTGGCCGACATGCTGGCAAGCGGTCGCACCGCCGAAGAAGTGGTGGAGGCCAAGGGCCTGCGGCAGATCAGCGACGAAGGGGAACTGGCCGCCATCATCCGCCAGGTGGTGGAGGAGAACCCCGGCCCTGTGGCCGACTACAAGGCCGGCAAGGAAAAGGCCTTGGGAGCCTTGGTGGGCCAGGTCATGCGCCTGACCCGGGGCCAGGCCAATCCCCAGCTGGCCAACCGGCTGCTGCGGGAACATTTGAATTCTTGAGGAGGTCGCCGGGGGTGCAGCCCGCCGTGCCGTCCCTTTGGCAGGGATGGCGCCACGTGGTGAAACTGGACCCGGACAAGCCCCTGTCCCGCTCCCAGCTGCGGGCGGTGGCCCGGTCGGGGACCGATGCCATCATATTGGGCGGCACCCAAGGCATAACCCGAACCAAAGTGATGGGGCTCCTGGCCGCCCTGCGGCCGGCGCCCGTCCCCGTCTTCATCGAGGTGTCATCCACCCAGGCGGTGCTGCCGGGCGCCGACGGCTACCTGGTGCCCGTGGCCTTGAACAGCCCCCACCACCGGTGGGTGGCGGGGCTGCATCTGGAAGCCCTGGCCCGTTGGGGCGCCCGGGTGCCCTGGCGGCGCACCGCCGCCATGGGTTATATAATGATGAACCCCGCTTCGGCGGCGGCCCGCCAGGTGGGGGTGGCGGAGGCTCCCGACCTGTCGGGGGTGCTGGCCTGCGTCCGCCTGGCGGCGGGGCTCTGGCGCCTGCCCGTGGTCTACCTGGAGTACAGCGGCCGGTACGGCTCCCCCGGGCTGGTGGCCCGGGCCCGCCGGGCGGTGGACCACCTTAACCGGCAGATGGGCGCCTCGACCCGGCTTGTTTACGGTGGCGGCATCGATGACGGCGCGAAGGCGGCCGCCATGGCGGCCGTCGCCCATACCGTCGTGATAGGCAACGTCATATATCGTCCCGACGGCGTGGAGCGGCTGCGGGCCACGGTCCGGGCCGTCCGCGCCTTGGACCGCGGCCGACCCGGCCCAGGGGGGGAATTTGCTTGAGTGAGACGGTTTTTCTCAACGGTAACTGGGTTCCTTATGAGCAGGCGGTGGTCCCCGTGGAAGACCGGGGCTACCTGTTCAGCGACGCCATCTACGAGGTAATCCGGTGCTACGGGGGCCGGCCCTTCCGCTTTGATGAGCATATCCGGCGCCTGTTCAACAGCGCCGGCGCCCTGAACATCCCCGTGCCCTACACTTTGGAGGAATGGCGCCGCATCGGGGCCGATCTGCTGGCCCGGAACAACCTGGCCGACGCCACCTTGTACTTCCAGGTGAGCCGGGGGGCGGCCCCCAGGAACCACCTGCCCGCCGAGGGCATGACCCCCAACGTGGTGGGCATCGCCCGCCCCGTGTCGGGACCCGCCCGGGAACTGGTGGAGCAGGGCGTGGCCTGCATGACGGTGCCCGACAACCGGTGGGGCTTGTGCCAGATCAAGACCACGGGGCTCCTGCCCAACGTGCTGGCCCGCCAGGAAGCCCAGTCCTACGGCTTCTACGACGCCATCTTTGTCCGGGACGGCCTGGTCACCGAGGCCACTTCCAGCAACGTCTTCGCCGTCATGGACGGGACTGTGTACACCCACCCCCTGGCCAACATCCTGCCGGGGGTGACCCGGGACGTGGTTATTGAACTGGTGCGGGAGATGGGGCTGACCCTCCGGGAGGAGGCGGTGTCCCTGTCTCGCCTGCGCCGGGCCGACGAGATCTGGCTGACCAGCACCGTCATCGAGGTGCTGCCGGTGACATCCTTGGACGGCCGGCCCGTGGGCGACGGCCGCCCGGGTCCCGTCTACCGCAGGGTGTGGGAAGCCTTTCAGGCGGTGACCAAGGGTGGCTGATCCCGTCGAGCCCAAATGGGATGCGGTGCTGTTCGACTTGGACGGCACCCTCCTGGAATTGAGCATGACTCAGTTCCTGGAGCAGTACCTGACGGGGATGGCCCAGGAACTGAAGGACCACCTGGACCCGGACCGGCTGCCCGGGTGGGTGCAGGCGGCGGTCCGGGCGGTGCTGCTGGACACCCGCCCCGATATTTCAAATGAAGAAGTTTTCTGGGAAGCCTTCCGGGAACTGAGCGGCGCCGACCGGAACGTCATTATGGCGGCGGTGGACTCCTTCCACCGCCGGCACCTGCCGGCTTTGCGGCACCTGGCGGAGCCGGCCCCCGGCGCCCGCCGGGCCGTGGATGCGGCCCGCCGCTACAGCCGCCGCCTGGTGCTGGCCACCCAGCCCCTCTATCCCGCCGCCGCCATCGGCGAGCGGGTCCGGTGGGCGGGGCTGGCGCCGGCGGAATTCCACCTGATCACCAGCATGGAGAACATGTGGGCCTGCAAGCCGTGGGTGCAATACTACCAGGCCATCCTGGACCTGGTGGGGGCGGGGGATCCCCGCCGGGTCCTGATGGTGGGCAATGATCCTATATTGGACATGGCCGCCGGCAGCCTGGGCATCCATACATTCCTGCTGGAGCCGCCCCCGGGCAAGGGGCCGGCCATGGAGGTAAGGTGGCTGGCGGAGGCCGGATTGGAGGGAGTGACCGCCGTTCCCCAGCCTACTTATCTGGGCCGTCTGGAGGACGTTCCGGACATCATAAAACAAGGCCCGGCGGCGGCTTGAGGGGCTTGTGCATGTTTTCACGAGCCCCCCGGCGGTTACCTTGACACTCAATTTTGCCTGTCATTATAATGGGTTGGCGCTGCGGCAGGTCGATGGGCCGGCGGCGCCGACATCGCCGAAAGGGGCGACCGCCCGTGGTCAACCCATGGATCGACGTTGTCGTTTTCTTCATCGCAGGCCTTACTTTTCCCCTGGTAAACTTAGGTCTCAGCCGGCTGTTGCGCCGGGACTATCCTTACTCCCTCAAGCTGGACCCGTACGAGTCGGGTGAAGAACCCTTCGGCGATGCCCGGGTCAGCTTCCGCATCCAGTACTACTTTTACGCCATGATCTTTCTCGTCTTCGACGTCGAGGTAGTGTTCATGTATCCGTGGGCAGTAGTGCTCCGGGACCTCGGGGTCTTCGGCTATGTCGTCATGCTGCTCTTCGCGTTGACCCTGGTGGAGGGCCTGGTATACGCCTACAAAAAGGGTGTGCTGCGATGGATATAAAGGAACGGCGCGCTGCCGAAGCCTCCGGCCGCCAGGAAGACTTCGTCCTGGAAGGGGAACTCACGGGGCAGTGGTCGGAAGCCGGCCAGAAGCTGCCCGGTGTATGGCAGGTGCTGCCGGGGGTAGTCACCACCAACGTCCAGACCTTGCTCAACTGGGGACGGAGCAATTCCCTCTGGTACCTCCTGTTCGGCATCGCCTGCTGCGCCATCGAGATGATGGCCTCGGGCGCCGCCCGGTACGACATGGACCGGTTCGGCTCCGTGTTCCGGGCCTCGCCCCGGCAGGCCGACCTGATGATCGTTGCCGGCACCGTTACGGAGAAGATGGGGCCGGTGGTCCGCAGGCTGTACGACCAGATGGCGGAGCCCCGCTGGGTCATCGCCATGGGCGCCTGCGCCTCCAACGGCGGCCCCTACTGGCAGGGTTACAACGTGGTGGACGGCGTCGACAAGTTCGTGCCCGTGGATGTCTACGTGCCGGGGTGCCCGCCTCGACCTGAGGCGCTCATCCACGGCATCGTCCGCCTGCAGCAAAAGATCGCGCGGGCCAACCTGGAAGGTGCCCAGGGCCGCCTCGCCAAGGTACGGGGGTGAAGGTCCTTGACCCAGGATGAAGAACGCCGGGCCCCCGACGCAGAAGCCGGCGACGGACAGGCGCCCGAAGAGAAGCCCGCCCAGGAAGCTGAACAGAAGTCGGCCCGGCCGGAGCGTCCTGAGCGCCCGGCCCGTCCCGACCGGCCGGAGCGCCCTGCCCGCCCGGAGCGGGCCGCCAAGGCCGCAGGGGCCGACGGCGAAAAGCCTGCCCGGCGTGTGCCGCCCAAGGGCAAAGACAAGGAAGAAGAGAAGCCGAAGGAACTGTCCCCGCGCCACAAGGAGTTCATTGCCCGGCTGCAGCAGGCCTTTGCCGGCGTGGACTTTCAAGGCCGGGAAAATCCCGACGGGGAACTGGCCATCACGGTGCCGGCCGACAAGTGGTCGGACGTGGCTGTCCACCTCCGGGATCAAGAAGGCCTGAACTATCTCCGCTCCATTTCCGGGGTGGACTGGAAGGACCGGCTGTCCAGCGTCTATCACTTGACCCAGGTGCCCTTGCCGGGCCAGGGGGAGGTGCCCGCGGAAGGCCTGTTCCGCCTGGCCGTCCACGTGGATGTGGACCGGGACAACCCGGTGCTGCCGTCGGTGTTTGAAGTATGGCCCGCAGCGGATTTTCAAGAGCGGGAAATATTCGACATGTTCGGCATCCGTTTCACGGGCCATCCCAATTTGAAGACCCTTTTGCTGCCGCCCAACTGGCAAGGCGGCTATCCGTTGCGCAAGGATTTCGTGGATAAGCGGCCTAAGCGGCAGCGGCTGGTACGACCCCGGTAGCGGTTCCAGGGGCGTGGCAAAGCTTCTGCGGATGGCGTGCCGCCGATTTCCGGCGGCCGCTGGTATGAAAACCGGAGGGCTGCCCCCGGGAGACGGTCATCCCGGGGAGGGGCAGCCGGCGATCAACGAAGGATTACATGGGAACGGGGGCGACCCGTATGGCCGACCGGCAAGAAGCCATGGCGGATAAAGACATGGCCCGTGGGGTCGTACTGCAGCCCCAAGACACCGAAACAATGGAACAAGCCATCCGGCGGCGCTTTGAGGCCGAAGAACTGGATCGGCGCGAGCGGATGACCATCAACTTCGGCCCGCAGCATCCCAGCACCCACGGTGTCTTAAGGGTTTTGCTCACAGTCGAAGGGGAAACCATCATCGATGCCCAGCCGGACATCGGCTACCTGCATCGGAACTGGGAGAAGATCGTAGAAGGCTGGACCTACCCCATGGTCATTCCCTTCTCCGATCGGAACGACTACCTGGCGGCCATCGCCAACGAGCAGGTCATCACCGGGGCCATCGAAAAGCTGCTGGAACTGGAGATCCCCGAACGGGCCCAATTGCTGCGGGTGCTGGTCTTCGAACTGCAGCGCATTGCCAGCCATCTCATCTGGTTCGGCACCTTCGGCATGGACTCGGGGGCCGTCACTCCCTTCCTCCTGGCCTTCCGGGACAGGGAAATGTGCTACACCTTGTTTGAGAAGCTCACCGGTGCGCGCCTCCTGTACAACTACCTGCGCATCGGCGGCCTCCGCAACGACGTCCCGCCGGGGTGGCTGGACGAACTGAAGGAGTTCCTGGATCGCCTGGAACACGAATCCTTGCCTGAATTCATCAATCTCCTCATCAAGAATGAAATTTTCATCCACCGGGTCAAAGGGGTAGGCTACATCAGCCCCGAGGACGCCGTGGCCTGGGGCGCCAGCGGTCCGGTCCTCCGGGGCTCGGGCGTCAAGTGGGACCTGCGCAAGGTGGATCCCTACCTGCCCTACGACCGGTTTGAGTTCGACATTCCCGTGGAAACGGGCGGCGACGCCCATGCCCGTTGCCTGGTGCGGATCCGGGAGATGCAGGAGAGCATCAAGATCATCCGCCAGGTGCTGGACCAGTTGGAGGACGGGCCCGTCATGGCCAAGCTGCCCCGGGCCATCCGCCCGCCCAAGGGCGAGGTTTACCACCGGGTGGAATCGCCCCGGGGTGAGACGGGCGTCTACCTCATCAGCGACGGCAGCACCAAGCCTTACCGCATCCACTGGCGGGCGCCCAGCCTGATCCACCTGCAGATGCTGCCCAAGCTGGCCAAGAATCACCTGCTGGCCGACCTGGTCATCATCATCGGCAGCATCGACATCGTCCTCGGGGAGGTGGACCGCTGATGTGGGAAAGCCTTCCCCCCATCGCGCAGCAGTTGATCATCACCGTAATCAAGGTAACCATCCTGTTGGGCTTTGTCGGCGTCAACTTCCTGTTTCTCGTATGGATGGAGCGGAAGATCAGCGCCCGGATGCAGAGCCGCGTAGGCCCCTACTCCGTAGGTAAGCACGGCTCCCTCCAGCTTCTGGCCGACGGCGTCAAGATGCTCAGCAAGGAAGACGTGCGTCCCGCCACGGCCGACCGCTGGATTTGGACCCTGGCGCCTCTGGTTACATTCTTCCCCGCCGTAATGCTTTACATGACCATTCCCATCAGCCCCAACTGGACCGTAGGCAGCGATCTCAACATCGGCCTGGTCTACCTGGCTGCCATCAGTTCCTTTACCTTGGTGGGCATCTTCATGGCCGGCTGGGGCAGCAACAACAAGTACTCCCTGCTGGGCTCAATGCGGGCGGCCGCCCAGCTTCTGGCCTACGAGATCCCCTTGGTGGTGTCGGTCCTGGGGGTCGTGATGATGGCCGGCTCCCTGAACCTGCGGGACATCGTCGATGCCCAGCAGAACGCCTGGTATTTGTTCCCCCAGATTCTCGGCTTCATCGTCTTCTTCATCGCCGGCCTGGCCGAGCTTAACCGGGCGCCCTTCGACATGGCGGAAGCGGAGCAGGAATTGGTGGCAGGCTACTTCACCGAGTACAGCGGCATCCGCTGGGGCCTCTTCCTGTGGGCCGAGTACACCAACATGTTCACCATCTCGGCCCTGGCCACCCTGCTGTTCCTGGGCGGCTGGCACGGACCGCCCTTCCTGCCGCCGGTCGTATGGTTCATGATCAAGTCCTACTGCCTCGTATTCGTCATGATGTGGATCCGGTGGACGCTGCCCCGGGTGCGCATCGACCAGTTGATGGATTTGGGCTGGAAGTTCCTGTTGCCCGTGTCCTTGTTGAACATGCTGATCACCGGCATCTTCGTCGTGATGAGGTGAAGTGATGAGCGTCGTTAGAGATGCTGTCCGGATGGCCCGCAGCTTCGTGACAGGCATGGGCATCACTTTTCGCCAGATGTTCCAGCCGGCGGCCACCGTCCACTACCCTGACGACAAGCCGGACCTGCCCACGGGCTCCCGGGGCATTCCGGTGCTGAAGGTCAATGCGGAAACGGGCGAGTTGAACTGCACCGCCTGCGGCCTGTGCGCCCGCAGCTGCCCGCCGTCGTGCATCGAGGTCATCGAAGAGACCGACGCCAACGGCAAGCGCATGCGGCGGCCCCTGGTCTTCAACATCGACATGGGCAAGTGCATGGTCTGCAACCTGTGCATCGAGGCGTGCCCCTTCGACGCCCTGGAGATGGCGGTGCACTTCGAACTGTCGGGCTATGCTCCCGAAGATCTGGTGTTCGACAAGAACCAGTTGGCCACCATCTGGCAGAACTTCGACTCGGTCCGTATAGCCGGAGGTGAAAAGATTGGGTGAGTTGACTCCCCAGGTTGTCATCTTCGCTGTACTGGCCGGCATTACCGTGCTGGGCGCCTACAAGGTGGTCACGGCCGAACTGGTCACCCACGCGGCCCTTTACTTCGGGCTGGTGCTGGTGACGGTGGCCGGCGTGTTCGTCCTCCTGAACGCCGAGTTCCTGGCCATGGCCCAGATCCTGGTGTACGTGGGCGCCGTTCTGACGGTCTTCGTCTTTGCCGTCATGCTTTCCATCAAGGATGAGCTGGGGAAGGACAGGGACGTGGACGAATCGGTGGCCGCTCCAGGCCCGGTGGGCCGGTGGGCCCGGATGGCCCGGTCGCCCCTGCTGGGCTGGACGCCCTTGGTGGTGTCCCTGGCCATGGCCGTCTTGATCATCCGATCCTTCGGCGGCATCACCGCCCTGGTGCCCACCGCTCCGGCGGTGGACAACACGGCGGCGGCCATCGGCCGGGAGCTGTTCACCCGGTATTTCGTTCCCTTTGAATTGGCGTCCATCGTGCTCCTGGTGGCCATGATCGGCGCCATCATCCTGGCCCGGCGGGAAGGAGCGGACCAATGATTCCCCTGTATTACTTCCTCTTCCTGTCGACGGTATTGTTCTCCCTGGGCTTGTGGGGGGCCCTGACCCGGCGCAACGCCGTCCGGGTGCTGCTGTGCATCGAGTTGATGCTCAACGCCGTCAACATCAACCTGGTGGCCTTCAACCGGTATCTGACGCCCCAGCTCCTGACGGGTCAGATTTTCTCCATCTTCGTCATCACCATTGCGGCGGCGGAGGTGGCCATCGGCCTGGCCATCGTACTGATGATCGTGCGGCGCCGCGGCATTACCGACATCAACAAGCTGAACCTGCTGAAGGGATAGATCAACCGCCATGTGTACCGATGTACATGCCTCATGCCTCATTCGGTTTGCCCAGGCCACTGGGGGTGACAACAGGTGATTGAGCATGCATGGTTGATTGCGGCGCTGCCCTTGGGGGCGGCAATCATCCAGGCCTTCATCGGCCGGCGCCTCGGTCCCGTGGGCGGGCCGCTGGTGGGCATGGTCGCCATGGCGGGTTCCCTAGGGATGGCCATCAAGGTCCTCCTGGAGGTCATCGCCGGCGCCACGGTCCATGTCCAGGTGCCGTGGATTGAAGTGGGCCGGCTGTATGTGCCCTGGGGGTTCCAAGTGGGGGCCCTGGAAGCGTCCATCATGGTGATGGTCACCTTCGTGTCCCTGATGGTTCAGACCTACTCCATCGGTTATATGGCCGGGGACGCCAAGTACAACCGCTTCTTCACCGTGGTGTCCTTGTTCACCTCGGGCATGCTCATCGTCCTGATGGCCGAAAACCTCATCCTCCTGCTGATGGGCTGGGAGTTGATGAGCTTCTCGTCCTTCACCCTGATCGGCCACTGGTTTGAAGAGCCGGAGAACGCCCGGGCCGCCCTGAAGGCCTTCCTGACCACAGGCGTGGCCAACCTGGGCCTCTTCGCCGGGTCTTTCCTCCTTATTACCAACGCGGGCACGGCCAGCTTCTCGGGCATCGCCGACTGGGTGGCCTCGGGTCCCAGCACCGCCACCATGACCCTGGCGGCCTTGTTCCTCTTCTGGGGCGCCATGGGCAAATCGGCCCAGGTGCCCCTGCACGCCTGGCTGCCCGACGCCATGGCCGGTCCAACCCCGGGCAGCTCGCTGATCCACGCCGCCACCATGGTCGCGGCGGGCGTCTTCCTGGTGGCCAGGACCTTCTTCCTGTTCACCGCCGCACCCGACGCTTTGACGGTGGTGGCCTATGTGGGCGGCATCACCGCCTTCATGGCGGCCACCATCGCCCTGGTGCAGGACGACATCAAGAAGGTGCTGGCCTACTCCACGGTCAGCCAGCTGGGCTACATGATGCTGGCCCTGGGCACCTTCGGCTATACGGCCGCCATCTTCCACCTCATCACCCACGGCTTCTTCAAGGCCCTCCTCTTCATGGGGGCGGGCAGCGTCATCCACGCCGTGGGCGGCGAGCAGAACATGAAGCGCATGGGCGGCCTGCTGAAGAAGCTGCCCTTCACGGGGATCACCTTCATCATCGGGTCCCTGGCCCTGGCGGGCATCTGGCCCTTCTCCGGGTTCTACTCCAAGGATGAAATCTTGCTGGACGTGTTCAACTCGCCCCACCAGGTGCTCTTCTGGATGGGCGTGGCCACGGCCCTCATGACGGCCTTCTACATGACCAGGGCCGTAGTCATGACCTTCTTCGGCCGGCCCCGGGACGAGCGGCTGTACGAGAAGGCCCATGAGTCTCCCGCCATCATGACGGTGCCCTTGGTCCTGCTGGCGGTGCCCTCCATCGTGGCGGGCCTGCCGGGCGCACCCTCCCTGGGCGCACCCATCCAGAGCTTCCTGACCTTCGGCGAGCCCCACGTCCTGGTGGGCAAGGAGTTCGTCATGACCATGGCCACCGCATCGGCGGTGCTGGGCATCGTGGCCGGCTACGCCGTCTACGGCAGGAACATCCTGGACCGGCAGCGGCTCAAGGAATCCCTGGCCGTGGTCTACACCGTGCTTACGGAAAAGTACTTCTTTGATCACCTGTATCACCGGGTGATCGCCGTAGGTGTCCGAATCTTGAGCCAGATTGCGGCTCTGTTCGACAACTACGTGGTGGACGGCATCGTCAACGGCGTCGGCTGGCTGGGCGCCCGGCTGGCGGACTTGGCCGGTCGCTTCGACATGCGGGGCATCGACGCCGTGGTCAACGGCTTCGGCGCAGCGGCCTTGGCCCTGGGCCGGCAAACCCGCCGTATGGCCACAGGAGCCGTGCAATCCTACATGTTGGCCCTGTTCGCAGGGATTGTGCTTGGATTGATCATTATGCAGGTAGTGGGGGGCTGAGCGCATGTTGTCACTGCCTTACCTGTCAGTGCTCCTCTGGCTGCCCATGGTGGGGGCCCTGCTGCTGGCCTTCGTGCCCCGTAACAGCCACGGAGCCATTCGAGGTTTGGCAACGGTCATCTTCGGTATTCAGGTGGTCCTGACGGCCCTTATGTGGGGTCAGTTCGACAGTTCCCAGGGGTTCCAGTTCGTGGAGAAGTTCGACTGGATTCCCGCCATCGGGGCCACGTACCACCTGGGCGTTGACGGCATCAGTTTCAGCTTGATCGTGCTGGCGGCCGTCATCGGCGTGATCGTGGCCATCACTTCCTACGGCATCGAGCACCGGGTGCGGGACTACTTCATGTTCCTGCTCATCCTGCAGACCGGTGTCATGGGCATCTTCATGGCCTTGGACTACGTCCTGTTCTTCGTCTTCTGGGAAGTGGCCCTGGTGCCCATGTACTTCCTCATCGGCATCTGGGGCGGACCCCGCCGGGAGTACGCTGCCATCAAGTTCTTCATCTACACCCTGTTGGGCAGCGTCATCATGCTGGTGGGTATCCTGGCCCTCTACTTCGCCAGCGGCCTGCGCACCTTCGACGTCCTGGCCATCGCTCAGCATGCCAACCTGCCTCCGTCTCTGCAGTGGTGGATCTTCCTGGCCTTCTACGCC